>DAISYG010000013.1:0-19842 GCA_036825435.1 Casimicrobiaceae bacterium
GCGAGTTACTTTTTTGCGCGGACCGTAACCAAAAAATCCCATGAATCCGCCCTACGCGCATTTTCGTATTCTGCCTGCGCTTCTCATCGGCGCGGGCGCTCGCGCTATCAGATGACAGAAATCAGAATTCAGGAATCAGTAAAAGCTTTTTTGGCAAACGATGAGATGTAATCGTAAAGTATTATTTTTGCAGATACCGCCTGGATTGCCACGTCGCTTCGCTCCTCGCAATGACATCCGTTTCTTGGGCGCTTTGATGTAAAACAAAGTTCTAAACTTGCGCGAAGTGTTGTTGCTTTTCTGATGCCTGATCACTGGCATCTGATTCCTGAACGCCGGCGGCTTCAACGGGGGGGCGAAAACTCATGCAAAGATTTTTCTCAGCGGTGTCTTTGTAGGAGTGATGTCTTTCTTTTCGGAAGCGGTGTCGAAGAGGGAGGGTTTGAGCTTGAGCAAAGTGTTGATTTTTGCGGCTAATACCTGAACTATCCTCTTCCACTACTCCCAAACCCACCTTCACCACGTTCACTGGCGACAAACTCGTCAACGATGTGAAATTCAGGTTGTAGCACCGGCACGATAATCAGTTGCGCCAAGCGTTCGAACGGTTGCAGCACAAATAACTCATCGCTGCGGTTCCAGCAACTCACCATGATCGGGCCTTGATAATCCGCGTCGATCAAACCGACGAGATTGCCGAGGACGATGCCGTGTTTATGCCCCAGCCCTGAGCGCGGCAGAATCATCGCGGCGTAGCGCGGGTCACCGATGTGCAACGCCAAGCCGGTGGGAATCAATTCCGTCTGATGCGGTGTGAGTGTTAGTGGTGCATCAATGCAGGCGCGCAAATCGACACCGGCGGAAAACGCGGTGGCGGAAGCGGGCAACTGATCGCGAATGCGTTCGTCGAGTATTTTCAGTTCGACTGACAGCTTCATGGTTTTAGGCGGAAGGCGAAGTACACCAATGCGATACCGGCGATGATCGCCCAGATGCCGATACACCACATCAGCGCAACGGCGCTGGTGAGCGGCGCAATCAACAGAATCACACCAAACGTCAAATAAGCCAGACCGCTCAGGAAAACGCCGAGCGTATCCTTGACATAACGACGCATGCGAAAGCCATTCAACAAGCGTAGCGCACCGGCGGCAACCGCCCATAAACCAAGGCAGAAAATCAGCGCGATTTGCGTGGTGTCTGGAAAAATGAACGCCAGACAACCAACGACCATGCTGAGAAGGCCTTCAAACAATGGACTGATGAATTCATAATCATCTTTCTTCGCTTTTATCGCCGAAACAACGCTGAATGCGCCATCAACAAACAAATAAGCGCCGAGCAGCCAAACGAAAACCAATAGCATCGCCGCAGGCAACAGCAACGCGGCAAAACCGAACAGCACGGCAATCAAGCCGCGCAGCAGAAAAAGCCACCACATGTTGGAAAAAGAATTGCTCGGCATGATTGCACCTCGATATTGTTATCAGTTCTTCAAGAATAGCACTTTACGTGGCACGCATAAAAATCAAATTGTATTTCAACGTCGCGTGTTTGACGCTCCGTTATTTTTCTCAAAACGTTCAGCAACTTCTTCAATCAGCCGCTTTGCCAACGCCGTTTTGCTCATGCGTGGCAGAGCAGTCATTCCGCTATCGTCGAGGATCGCGACTTCGTTATCATCTGCGCCAAATGCCTGTTGTGCCTGGTTCAGGATCAGCATCGGCAAACGTTTGCGTTGGCGTTTTTCTTCACCAAACTGTTGAATATTTTGTGTTTCGGCGGCGAAGCCGACACGGAACACATGCGGCGCGCGTCGCCCAAGCTCGTCGAGAATGTCCATGGTGGGCGTGAGCGCCAAATCCAGATGATCAACTTCGTTTTTTTTGAGCTTGTGATCAGCAACATGCATGGGCGTGTAATCGGCAACGGCGGCAACGCCGATGAAAATATCAACATCTTTAGCGCGCGCGAACACGGCTTCTGCCATATCGGCGGCACTGATCGCATTCACACGCATCACATTGAGCGGCGTCGGTTGGTGTACGGGACCCGCAACCAACGTCACGCTGGCACCCGCACGCGCGGCGGCGGCGGCGAGTGCGAAGCCCATTTTGCCGGAGCTACGATTGGTCAGGCCGCGCACCGGATCGATCGCTTCAAACGTCGGACCGGCAGTGATCAACACGCGGCGCCCTTGAAGCAGCGTGGTTTTATCGTGGTCGGGCGACAAGATCAGTTGATCCACGGCGCGTGCGATGGCTTCGGGCGTCAACATGCGTCCTTCGCCGGTTTCGCCGCAGGCGAGTTCGCCACTGTCGGGGCCGAGGAAAAACACGCCGTCGTCGCGCAGCAGCGCGACATTGCGCTGCGTGGCAGGGTTACGCCACATGTGCGTATTCATCGCTGGCGCGACCAGAAGCGGGCACTCGCGCGCCAAGCAAAGCGCGCTGAGCAAGTCGTCGGCGTGACCTTGCGCGAGACGTGCCAGAAAATTGGCGGAGGCGGGCGCGACAACGATTGCCACTGCGCCGCGCGACAACATGATGTGGTTCATGCCGTTATCGGGCGCGTTCCACAAATCCTGCCACACCGGTCGCCCCGACAAACCCTGCATCATCAGCGGCGTGATGAAACGGCAGGCGGCGGCGGTCATCACCACATCGACAGTAATGCCATCTTTTGCCCACAGGCGCGCGAGTTCGGCAGCTTTGTACGCGGCAATGCCGCCGCTGACGCCAAACACGATGCGTTTATCGGAAGTGGTGAAATAAGCTTGCATCATCATGAAAATTCAATTACAACGTCGTATTCAAGAAGCAACAGTTTACACGCATCGCACGCGCGTTGCGATGACCAAAATGTGGGAGTTGAAACCATGAGTATTTTGTCGGAGTGGCCGGAGCAGGATCGTCCGCGCGAACGATTGTACGCACTGGGCGCGGCGGCGTTGAGCGACGCCGAACTGTTGGCGATCCTGCTGCGCACGGGTGTGCGCGGCAAAAGCGCGGTTGATTTGTCGCGGGAAATTCTGCATACGTTGGGCGGCGTACGCGGTTTGATCAGCGCCGAAGACGAACAATGGCAAGGTATTTCAGGGCTGGGCAAAGTGAAACGCGCGCAGGTTTTAGCGGGCGTGGAATTGGCGCGACGCATGTTGCGCGAAACGATGCATGAACAAAATATCTTTACTCGTCCTGATGATGTCGCGGATTATCTGCGCTTGTCGCTTGGACAATTACCGCATGAAGTGTTTGTTGCATTGTGGCTGAATAATCGCCATCAGCTGATTTGTTATGAAGAGTTGGCGCAGGGCACTTTGAATGAAGCGGCGGTGTATCCACGCGAAGTGGCGAAAAAAGCATTGCGGCATCACGCGGCAGCGGTAATTTTTGCGCATAATCATCCATCGGGTTATGCAGAAGCGTCGAAATCGGATCATGAAATCACCAAGCGATTGGTCAATGCGTTGGCATTGATCGATGTGCGTGTGCTTGATCACTTCATTGTTTCACCGCAGCAGGTCGCGTCGATGGCGGCGTGCGGGCAGTTGCCAACAGCGTCTTTGTAAAAAACGAAGTCATGCGCAAGCTGCATGCCAAGCCGAGAAAACGTGCGCGGATTTTTTGGCTAGCCCGATGACGCATCTCACGTTAAAATAGCCGCATATTTTCCGGTGCGCGCAAAATTTGAAAACCAGAATGCTCTGGAATCAACGCGCTTTCATTCCCCTTTTGACGAGAAGAACATTGACTGCTGTGCCCGCTTTTTCTGCGCCTTTGCTTTGGACGATTTGTCGCGCCGCGCTTGAACAAGAACTGAACGCGCAACAGTTTTCGACTTGGATCGAAGCACTCACTTGCGAAGAAGACGATGAAACGTTGTGGATCATCGCGCCGAATTCGTTCGTTCAGGAATGGGTGCGCCGTCACTTTGGCAAACGCATCGTGGAATTGGCGGAAGCATCGGCGGGTAAACCGATCACGATCAACTATAAAATCAAAGCGCTGGCAAATGCGCCTGCGCCGCTTGCGCCGGTGAAAGCGCCAGCGATCGTGGTTGAAGAAAAATCGGCGGCGACCAACGGCACTGAAGCAGCCAATCAAGCAAATACCTCAGCGCCACAAAAGAGGGAACGGCACTCCATCAACCCGACATTTACCTTCGATAATTTCGTCACCGGTAAAGCCAACCAACTGGCGCGCGCAGCAGGTATTCAAGTTGCCGAGTCGCCGACCTCGTACAATCCGCTGTTCGTTTACGGCGGCGTTGGTCTGGGCAAAACACATTTGATTCAAGCCATCGGTAACCATCTGTTGTCTCGGGAGCCGACCGCGAAAGTGCGTTACCTGCACGCGGAAAAATATGTTTCCGATGTGGTGCACGCATTTCAACACAAAGCGTTCGATCAATTCAAAAACTATTATCACTCGATTGATCTTTTGTTGATTGACGACATCCAGTTTTTTCGCGGCAAGGAGCGCACGCAGGAAGAGTTTTTCTATCTGTTCAATACCTTGATTGAAGCGCACAAGCAAGTCGTGATCACGTGCGATACCTATCCGCGCGAAATCAAAGGTTTGGAAGAGCGTTTGATCTCGCGTTTTGGCTGGGGGCTGATCGTGGCACTGGAGCCGCCGGAACTGGAAATGCGCGTGGCGATTTTGATTGCCAAGGCACAGGCGGTGAATGTTGTGCTTGATGAAGAAGTCGCATTCTTTATCGCCAAGCATATTCGCTCGAACGTGCGCGAACTGGAAGGCGCGCTGAAGCGCGTGCTGGCATACGCGCGTTTTCATAATATTGATATCACGCTGGCGGTCGCCAAGGAAGCACTGCGTGATTTGCTTGCCGTGCAGAATCGGCAGGTTTCGATTGAGAATATTCAAAAAACCGTTGCCGACTATTACAAGATTCGCATCGCCGACATGCACTCCAAAAAACGCTCGCGTGCGATTGCTCGTCCGCGTCAAGTGGCGATGGCGCTGGCGAAAGAGTTGACGGAAATGTCATTGCCGGAAATCGGGCATCGCTTCGGCGGGCGCGACCATACCACCGTGTTGCATGCATGTCGACAAATCGCACAGTTACGCGAAGCCAACCCCGAAATCAACCACGATGTGAATTTCCTGCTTCAGGTGCTACGCAGTTGATGGTCAGGTATCAGATGCCAAAGGTCAGGACTCAGGAGACAAGAAGCAGGGGACAGAGCAGAAATCAGAAAAGGTGTAGCGCGACGCGATAATCTCCCCTCGCCCGCTTGCGGGAGAGGGGGTGGGGGAGAGGGTTTCGTTTTCCACCAAAGAATTTTCAATAAGCTGAACTATTTTGGACTTTAACTACATGGCGTCACCCACACTACAAATCATTATCATGGCGGCAGGGCAAGGCAAACGCATGAAATCGCGTTTGCCGAAAGTGTTGCATCGTCTTGCCGGGCGTCCGTTGCTGACACATTTGCAGGCGATGGTGCGCCAACTGTCACCACAACAAATCGCCGTTGTGATCGGACATGAAGCACAGCAAGTACGCGAAGCGTTTTCTTCCGAAATCGACATCGTTTTTGTCGAGCAAAATCCGCCGCGCGGCACCGGAGATGCCGTGCGTTGCGCGTTGCCTACGCTGTCGGGTGCAGATATTACGTTGGTAGTCAACGGCGACTGCCCGTTGATTCCGGCGACAACGGCACAACAACTTGTTGACCTCGCTACACAAAATAAACTTGCTTGGCTTATCGCCAATGTTTCCGACCCTGCCGGACTGGGGCGAATCGTACGCGATAATAACGATCGCGTTGTTGCCATTGTCGAAGAACGCGACGCAACAGCAGCACAAAAAGACATTCACGAAATCAATGTTGGCGTACTCGCTGCACCGACACAATATTTATCTTCATGGGTTTCGCGCCTCAATTGCGATAATGCACAAAAAGAATACTATCTGACCGATATTCTGGCGATGGCGATTGCCGAAGGCATTGCCGTGGAAGCGGTAGCTGCCGCGCACGAAGACGATGCGTGCGGCATCAACGATTGTGCGCAGCTTGCCGTTGCCGAGCGCATTGTGCAACAGCGGCAGGCGCAGGAGTTAATGATCAATGGTGTCACCATCGCCGATCCCGCGCGTATCGATATTCGTGGTTCTTTGCGGTGTGGTCACGGTGTTTTCATTGACGTGGGCTGCGTGTTTGAAGGTGAGGTCACGCTGGCGGACAATGTTGCCATCGGTGCGTATTGCGTGATTCGGAAAACCAATATTGGCGAAGGCGTTGAAATCAAACCTTTCTCACATCTTGACGGTGCGAAGGTTGCGCGTGATGCGGTCATTGGTCCTTATACGCGTTTGCGTCCGGGGGCGGTAGTTGGTGAAGAAGCACACGTCGGCAATTTTGTCGAGCTGAAAGCAACACATCTCGGTGCGCGCAGCAAGGCGAACCATCTGGCGTATCTTGGCGATGCAACTATCGGCGAAGACGTCAATATCGGTGCGGGCACGATTACCTGCAACTACGATGGTGCAAATAAACACAAAACCAATATTGAAGATCGCGCGTTCATCGGCTCCAACAGCGCGTTGGTCGCACCGCTTGTCATCGGACATGATGCAACAGTCGGTGCGGGCAGCACTTTGAGCGAAGACGTTGAAGCCGAGTCGCTGACGTTCACGCGCACACGTCCGATCGTCAAGCAGAACTGGCAAAAGCCAAACAAAAAGGGATAAACCATGTGCGGAATTGTCGGTGCGGTTGGGCAGGGTAATGTGGTGTCGGTGTTGTTGGACGGCATCGCACGTCTCGAATATCGTGGTTATGATTCGACCGGCCTTGCCGTCGTGCACGAGAACGGCACGCTCGAACGTTTGGTAAGCACGGCACGCGTTGCCGATCTGATGCAACAAGCGCATACGCGGAATTTGAGCGCACACACCGGCATTTCGCATACGCGCTGGGCAACGCACGGCAAGCCGAGCGAAACCAACGCACATCCGCATACATCGCACAATGAAATCGCGTTGGTGCATAACGGGATTATTGAAAATTACGAAACCCTGCGCCAACGCCTTGAAGAAAATGCTTATACCTTCACGACGCAAACCGATACCGAAGTGATCGCGCATTTGATTCACCAATATTGGCATGGCAATGCGTATGGCGATCTGTTGCGGGCTGTGCAGGCGGCAACGCGCGAACTTGTTGGCGCGTACGCCATTGCCGTGGTCAGCGCGCACGAACCGGGGCGACTGGTCGGCGCGCGTTCAGGTAGTCCATTGGTGATTGGCAAACATGGCCATGATGTTTATGTCGCTTCCGATGCGGCGGCGCTGATGTCGGTGACGCACGAAGTTGCTTACCTCGAAGAAGGCGATATGGTTGATCTGCGTTTGGGAAATATCGATTGCTACGATATTCGCGAGCAACGTGTTGAGCGCCCATTTTTACCGGTTGCTCCCGGCAGTGCGGCGGTGGATCTCGGTCCTTATCGCCATTTCATGCAGAAAGAAATTTTCGAACAACCGCGCGCGATTGCCGACACGCTTGAAGGCGTGAGCATGATCACGCCCGAATTATTCGGCAAAGAAGCAAAACCAATATTGGCCGAGATCGACAGTGTTCTCATTCTTGCCTGCGGCACCAGCCATTACGCGGGGCAGGTTGCCAAACAATGGATGGAATCGTTGGCATATTTGCCGTGTCAGGTCGAGATCGCCAGCGAATACCGGTATCGCGACAGCGTGCCCAATCCCAAGGCATTGGTGATCGTCGTTTCACAGTCGGGCGAAACGGCGGATACGTTAGCGGCACTTAACCACGCCAAAGCACTTGGTCATACGCATACGCTGTCAATCTGCAACGTTGCCAGCAGCGCGATGGTGCGGCAAACCGAACTTTCCTATTTGACGCGCGCCGGTATTGAAGTCGGTGTGGCGTCAACCAAAGCGTTTACTACCCAGCTCGTCGCATTGTTTTTGTTGACGCTGACGTTGGCAAAATTGCGCGAACGCTTGAGTGTGGAAGAAGAAGCGTATTGGTTGCGTACCTTGCGTCATTTGCCGACGGCGATACAGGCGGCGCTGGCATTGGAGCCGCAAATCATCGCATGGGCGGAAGCGTTTAACAAAAAAGATCATGCGCTTTTTCTCGGACGCGGTTTGCTGTTTCCGATTGCACAGGAAGGCGCATTGAAGCTCAAGGAAATTTCGTATATTCATGCTGAAGCATACCCGGCGGGCGAACTCAAACATGGGCCATTGGCGCTCGTCGATGCCGAAATGCCCGTGGCCGCGATCGCGCCGAACAATGCGCTGCTTGAAAAACTCAAATCCAATCTTCAAGAAGTACGCGCACGCGGCGCCGAGCTTTATGTGGTTGCCGATCTCGATAGCCACATCGTACAGGAAGACGGCATGCATGTGCTGCGCGTTCCCGAACACGCCAGCTTGCTCTCGCCCGTTATTCATGTTGTGCCATTGCAATTGCTCGCATATCACAGCGCTGTGATTCGTGGCACCGACGTTGATAAACCAAGAAATTTGGCGAAGAGTGTCACAGTCGAGTAGGAAATATAGAGCGAATTAGCGAAGCGTTATCCGCCGAATAAACTGATGCCAAACTATCGTCGTCATTATGTCCCCGGCGGAACATATTTCTTTACGGTGAATCTTTCTAACCGGAAAAGTACTTTATTGGTGAAGCATATTGACCATTTGCGTAGCGTAATACGCCAAACACTGCGCGAAAAACCATTCCACATTAATGCATGGGTAGTTTTGCCGGATCATCTACATTGTGTGTAGACATTACCGGATGACGATATAGATTATCCGTTGCGCTGGCAGAAAATTAAAAACCTTTTCAGTCGGAAAATATCGCTGGTAGAAGAACGTAGTTCTACACAAATCAGGAGAGGAGAAAGAAATATCTGGCAACGACGTTATTGGGCGCATACCATTCTCAACGAAAAGGACTATGCTGCCCATATCGATTATGTTTACATCAACCCAGTTAAACATGGGCTAGTCCAACAGGTTAAAGATTGGCCATATTCTTCTTTTCATCGGGACGTTGACCAGGGAATTTATCCATTAAACTGGGCGGGATGTTCGATGGATTTGGAAGCGGGAGAAAGACAAAATTGAAACAATCGCGATGGCGCTAACAAGATGTTGTGGACATGCTGTTTGGCGGATAACGCTTCGCTAATCCGCCCTATGAAATCGGTTCAGCAAAGATAGATTGGGTTGCTACAATGCGGCGATATGCGATGCAGAAATTGTGAAATAGGCTATGAGTACAAACGTTGCGAATGACAGACTGAATATAGGGCGGATTAGCGAAGCGTTATCCGCCACCGCCCTTTACCTTTTTGAACACCCATAGGGAGAAAACCATGACACGAAGAGTAATAGGCGTTGACGAGCGCGTGCCACTGCTGCAAATGCTGCCGCTCAGTTTCCAACATTTATTTGCGATGTTCGGTGCGACCGTGCTGGTGCCGTTCCTGCTCGGCGTCGATCCGGCAACCGTGCTGCTGTTCAACGGCATCGGCACGCTTTTTTACCTCTTCATCTGCAAGGGACAGATTCCCGCGTATCTCGGTTCAAGCTTTGCGTTCATTTCACCGGTATTGCTCATTGCGCCGCTATACGGCTACGAAGCGGCATTGGGCGGGTTCATCGCCTGCGGTGTGGTGTTCTGCATCGTCGCACTGATCGTCTGGAAAGCGGGTACTGGTTGGATCAAGATCGTATTCCCGCCTGCCGCAATGGGTGCGATCATCGCCGTTATCGGTCTGGAGCTTGCGGGCACCGCTGCCAACATGGCGGGGCTTTTGCCGCAGGAAGGCATTACGCCCGACAGCAAGGCAATTACCGTTTCGCTGTTCACGCTGGCGGTCACGGTGCTGGCGTCGGTATTGTTTCGCGGATTCCTCGCCATCATTCCCATTCTGATCGGCATCGTCGCCGGATACACGCTGGCATTCTTCATGGGCCTGGTTGATTTTTCCGGCGTCCAGAAAGCGGCGTGGTTTTCGTTGCCAACCATGTACACGCCGAAATTCGAATGGGCGGCGATCATCGTCATTCTACCCGCAGCGCTCGTGGTCATCGCCGAGCACATCGGGCATTTGATGGTCACCGCCAACATCGTCGGCAAAGACCTGATGCACAAACCCGGGCTGCACCGATCCATGCTCGGCAACGGCATCTCGACGATGTTTTCCGGTTTTTTCGGTTCAACACCGAACACCACCTACGGCGAAAACATCGGTGTGTTGGCGATTTCCAAGGTGTACAGCACACGCGTGATCGGCGGTGCAGCAGTCATCGCGATCTGCCTGTCGTGCGTCGGCAAACTGGCTGCCGCGATTCAAGCGATTCCTACGCCAGTGATGGGTGGCGTCTCACTCCTGCTGTACGGCATCATTGCAGCCTCCGGCGTGCGCGTGCTGGTTGATAGCAAAGTCGATTACGGCAATGCACAAAACCTGATATTGACCTCTGTCGTACTGATCGTCGGCGTATCCGGCGCAACGCTGAAACTCGGCGCGGTCGATTTGAAAGGCATGGCGCTGGCAACGGTGATTGGTGTCGGTTTGAGCCTGTTATTCAGGCTGATCAGCATTGGAAGGCAGGGAGCAGAGACCGGTAATCAGGAATCAGATGGCAGATGACATGGGGGCAGAAAAACTCCGCACTTCGTACACATGAAACCATAGGGCGGATTAGCGCAGCGTTATCCGCCATCGATCTTTGCTTAAGCTGAAAAGTTTCCTTTCCCACCAAAATTGGACAAAACAAAAGTATCTCTATTCCTGTGGCGTCATTCCCGCGCAGGCGCACTGCTGTTCGGGTATCAGTGGTCAGAGGTCAGGCATCAGGTATCAGGTATCAGAAAAGCAACAACACTTCGCACAAGCGCAAAAGCTTGTTTTCATCTCAAAGTATCCAAAAAACGTGTGTCATTGCGAGGAGCGAAGCGACGTGGCAATCCAGGAAAGTTAAAAAGGATCAAGCTCTTTCTTGCTTTGCCTATTACTGCATTTTGCAAAGGCAGTTGCCGGTCTCGCCCGGCGGGCGCTCCACTTTCTTGTGCGGACAAGAAAGTGGGCAAAGAAACCGCCCCGGGTTCCGCCGCCCTACGGGTACCTTGCACTTCTCATCGGCGCGGGCGCTCGCGCTATCAGATGACAGAAATCAGAATTCAGGAATCAGTAAAAGCTTTTTTGGCAAACGATGAGATGTAATCGTAAAGTATTCCTTTTGCAGATACCGTCTGGATTGCCACGTCGCTTCGCTCCTCGCAATGACATCCGTTTCTTGGATGCTTGGGAGGGAGAGAAAAATTTCCACTTGAACGAAAAGGGCGAAAACTCTTTCGCCCTTACGATGTCTCATTGCGTGCGAAGTGTGGTTTTTTGATTCCTGATTCCTGGCATCTGATACCTGACACCCTGATTCATGCCATAATCGCCCATCGGTTTTTGATGAACCAAATACAGAAGGTTAAAGACATGGCAGACGAAAAAAGCAAAGCATTGGCCGCCGCGTTGGCGCAAATTGAAAAGCAGTTCGGCAAGGGCTCGATCATGAAAATGGGCGAGGCGCAGGTCAACAGCGATTTGCAGGTCATCCCGACGGGTTCTCTGGGGCTGGATATCGCGCTTGGCGTTGGTGGTTTGCCGCGTGGTCGCGTGGTTGAAGTTTACGGTCCGGAATCTTCCGGTAAAACCACGCTGTGTTTGCAGGTCGTTGCCGAGGCGCAAAAATTGGGCGGTGTTGCCGCGTATATCGACGCCGAAAACGCGCTTGACCCCGTGTACGCAGGCAAACTTGGCGTAAACGTTGGCGACCTGTTGATCTCGCAGCCGGATACGGGTGAACAAGGGTTGGAAATCGCCGACATGCTGGTGCGCTCCGGCAGCGTCGATATCATCGTGATCGACTCCGTCGCGGCATTGGTGCCGCGCGCTGAAATCGAAGGAGATATGGGCGACCAACTTCCCGGCTTGCAAGCGCGCTTGATGAGCCAGGCATTGCGCAAATTGGCGGGCAACATCAAACGCGCCAACGTGCTCGTGATCTTCATCAACCAGATTCGCATGAAAATCGGCGTGATGTTTGGTAGTCCTGAAACCACCACCGGTGGCAATGCGCTCAAGTTTTACGCAACCGTGAGGCTCGATATTCGCCGTATCGGTTCGATCAAAAAAGCCGACGAAATTGTTGGCAACGAAACGCGCGTTAAAGTTGTTAAAAACAAGGTTTCCCCGCCGTTCAAAGAAGCGATTTTCGACATCCTTTACGGCGAAGGCATTTCACACGAAAGCGAGCTTCTGGAAATTGGCGTGCGCTACAACATCGTCGAAAAATCCGGTGCGTGGTACGGTTACTCAGGCGAGAAAATCGGGCAAGGCAAAGAAAACGCCCGCGAATACCTGAAAACACATCCGGAAGTCGCGGCTGAAATCGAAGAAAAAATCCGTGCGGCAGCAGGGCTGGATGCAGGTGTTGCGGCAGTGAAACCAGAAGCGGACGAATAAAAACTTGATGTTTTTCGCAAACGACGGCACGTTTCAAGCGTGCCGTTTTTTTTTGAACGTTCAGAGCAGGAGAGCCTCATGACTTTACCCACAATCATCGCGCGTCATCTCATCATCGAAGGGCGCGTGCAAGGTGTTGGTTTTCGCTATGGCGTGCTGACGGAAGCGCAACAGCACCAAGTTGTTGGCTGGGTGCGAAACTGTGCCGACGGAACGGTCGAGGCATGGCTACAGGGCACACCTGAAAACGTTGACGCGCTGATCCAATGGTGTCGGCGCGGTCCACGCACGGCAAGCGTTACGGGTCTTGCCGTCAGTGAACAAGCGATCGATGAAACATTAAGTGATTTTCAGGTTTCAAGATACAGGTGACAGGTTTCAGTCAATATTTCATCACGCGTGGCGTGATCTAACTTTTCTGATTCCCATCCCTTCTCCCGCAAGCGGGTGAGGGGAGCTTTTCGGGCTACGCTTCGCACATACAAGATCATAGGGCAGATTAACGAAGCATTATCTGCCGTCGATCTTTGCTCAAGCTTAAAACATTCCTTTGCCACCACAATTTCCAGAAAACGGGCGTCATTGCGAGGAGCGAAGCGACGTGGCAATCTAGGGAAGTTAAAAAGTATCAAACATCTTCGCGCTCTGCCTATTATTGCATTCTGCAAAGGTTGGCGGTGGATAACACTTCGCTCATCCGTTCTATATTCTGAAGCCCGGCGTCTGAAATTTGATCAACAGCGTAACTTCTGACGCACACAAAACCAACAACGTATAAAACTCATCCATTCCGCATCCAAAGATAGTGGCAACGGTTCATGCGAAAAGCAAACTGTTGTTTTTCGATTGCGCTTTTGATCATATCTGTTTCAAAGAACGTCAATGAAATATCATTTACTTTTTGTTTCAATGATTAAGGCATTAACTGTTTCCAGGTATGCTTTTGTCAGCAAACAAGTTTACATGGAATTTTCGTTCCATGTTTATGGGATCGATATAGCATATTTTTGTCTTTTTTTGTGGACAACTTTTGCTTTGAATAATTTATAACATGTTGTTTTTATTAAAAAATTATATTTAATTTTGGAAAATTGACAAAAATTGAAAGAGCGATCGATAATCACATTGAAAGTTCCGTGGGATAAATGTGTCCTTTTTAACGGGGTGTGAATAATTTTTATTGCATGTATGCATTGCTTGGAATTTATGAATCAGGAAATCAGTTCAACTGAGCAGTTTATGAATCGCCGCCGCTTCACCGTGGCGCAGAAAGCCCTTAGGGAGTTCGTAATGAAATCGCAAATGAATCCAATTTTTTCTGGTGTTTTTTCGCTTCGCCATAACCATTCTGACCGAGAGAAGGTAGTGGATGCGCAACAATCGAAAGGCGATACCGCAATGAGACATATGAAAACCAACAATCCTTTGGGGGAAGCCATGATGCTTTGGGCAAAAAAAGTTTTACGCGGAACGGCAGCAATTGCGATGACAGGGCTTGCCGCATTGAGTTTTTCGCAAGCGGTGAATGCGCAATCAGCGCCGGATGGAAATTTGTTCAATTGCAACACTATTTATACTTCGAGCCTCGTGACAGACCCTATTTACGGAGTTGTTCCTGGTGACACTGCAGCGACTACTACTGCAACCAATATTACTTGGGGTCCCAATCAAGCTGGAACCGCCCCGAACCTCAGCACGATCCGACTTACTGGTTCAACCGGAGATCCTACTTTGGCTATAGGGCCTGCGCTTGATTCGGGCGGCAATATTATTACAAAACCAAATGGTGACTCTCTGCTAAGAATGTACCATTGGGGGTGGAACTGGTCGGGTGTTGTTACCTCTACGATGCGCATAAAATATCTTGATGATGCTGTGGGGGCTACATGGACATATCTTGACTATCCTGCAAGTCCAGAATTTTCGATGCAGTGGCATAGTGGCGAAGTAAATCAGTTGACTGGAGAAATATATCTTGCTGGCGGCGGGAGCTCTACGACGGGTTGTCCTACGGGTACTGGCGGTGTTGATTTGCTTGCCCAAATGGGGTGTACCATCAGGTTGGGGATTCTGAATCCGGCAACGGGTAATTTCCGTCATAGCGGAAGGATGGTTGCTGCATCTACTTCGGATGAAGTTGTTAGAAGCCATGTGATGGTTTCCGATATGGCAATTGATGCGGAAGGGAGTGCGTATTTCGTGGTAGCGCCTAATACTGGAGCAGCGAGTAGCACTACTCGTTTGGTTCGTATTATTCCTGAAGCGAACACAGGTAATTGGAAATATAACGTTGTAAGCACAATAAATAAGCCAGACGGCAATGCGCTAATCGACCATTATGGAATGGCATTTTTAAACGGTAATTTATATATAAGCGATGCAGGCAGAGCTCTTTATGAATGCGATCCATTGGCGGGAAGTTGCAGAAGTCTTGGAAATCCTTCGCCGCTTATATACCGCGACCTCGCAGCTTGCCAAGTTGCGCCGGTAATTAGAGGCACGGTTTACGATGACAAAAACGCGGATGGAAGCGCTTCCGAAAGCGAAGGTATTGTTTCCGGTATTCGGGTTGAGTTGTGGCAACAAAACGGAACAAATGTCGAATTCAAAGGCTATCAAGAAACGGGCGGTACGGGTGAATTTAGTTTCCTTCTGAACTCAACTTCATCAACTTATTATATTCGTCTAGCGCAGCCACAGGTTGGTGGAGCTAATGCTTACCAGACTCGTGCGTTTGGCAATGCCGGCGAAGGTGTCAGCCGCCTCAATAAAACCACAGCTTACTGTGCTACCAGCGTTGGTGACAAGCAAGTTTTGGGAAGCGAAGCAACGTGTTTAGGCGGCGTGCGCACTGGTGGTTCGGATATGGCTACGGCTACGACAAACCAAACGATGACGGTGGCTGCTTTTGAAGCGGGTGCGAATTTTTACAGCAAAGTCGAAGTGATGACGGATAGAGAAGTCGGTGTGGCGAGTTTTGCATTAACCGGCACACGCAGCTTCGGTGATGCGCTGACGGCGACTTATGGTGAAGCGTGGCATGTTGCTCCGGCTCAGTTGCTCGCAACCTATTATTTGGGTAATACCGTCAGCTTCCAAGCCAGCGCGCCAAATAGCGCGACGGCGAGCAGCAACACCAGAGACGATGGTGTCAAGGTTAATATGGGTACGGATGCTTCGCCGAACTGGGTGAGTTTGCAAGACGCCAAGCTGACGTCAGGTCAAACGTATTCCATGCAGGCGGCGGTTGCGCAGCCATCGGGCAAAACCGGATATTTGAGAGGTTGGTTTGCCGAGCAGGGTTCTTCATTTACCGGATCGCCCGCACTGACGCAGAACACAACGGCTTCAGGCAATGCGGACTTTAGCTATACAGCGCCCATTCCTTCGGGTGGTGTTGGACAAATCTTTTCTCGCTTCCGTTTTGCCGCGCTTGGTGTTGATAGCGCGACAGGTTCCGGTCAAACAACAACGGCAACTGCACCATGGGCTTCGACGGGTGAAGTGGAAGACTATCGCTTTTACACCGTCCTCGGGCAGGTGCGCATAGCGGCTTCAGCAAGGGATGGCATAGGCGTGGGTACGAGTGCTTTTGGGTACACAATGACAAACGTTAGCAGTGTCGATCCATCAAGTACTTCGGATTCACTGAGTCTGCCTTTGGATGGCACACTGGTTTCTCAAGGTGCGGCGATGTTGCATGCTTTTGACAGCCTTAATACAGCGATAACCATTACGCAAACACCGCCCTCTGGTCAGGCGGCTGACTGGAGTGCAGCAGTATCATGTACGGACGCTGGTAATCAAACAGTAGCGAGCTCTTCAACTCATACCGTGACAATTCCTGCCTCGGCTGTTGCACAAGGCGCAACGATCACATGTACGTTCACGAACAACAAGGGTGCGGATCCGAACAAATCTACGTTGACGGCTACGCCAGCAGGACCGCTTGCAGCCGATGGCGTTCAGTATTACACCGTAACGGCAATGCTTATCAATGCGGCCGATGCACCGGTAGTTGGTGCGCAGGTTAATTTTACTGGCTATACAGGTTCCTCTTTGTGGACAGACGAAGCTACGCCTACATCCACGACATCATGTACAACCAATTCAAGCGGTGTGTGTACAGTCCGTTGGACGAGCGTGAATAATGGTACTTACACTATTACCGCATCAGCGCCGAACGCGCCGGACTATGCGAGCGTGACACGTCAATTCGTCAAATATGGAACAGTTGGTTCGATCATAACCGCGAATCCAACTTCGATTAAAGCCAATGGGACGAGTACGTCCACGATTACCGTTCAGTTGAAGAACGATAGCGGCACCAATGTACCGCAGGCGGGTGTTGATGTTTATTTCGCTTTTAGCGGTGCTGATCTTGGTGCGGGCTTATCGCCGTCAAATTGCACAACCAATGCTTCCGGAAATTGCTCGGTGATCCTGACCAGCGGCACGACCACAGGTTCGGTCACGATTGAGGGGCGCATCGGTAGCGCCAGTGGTTCGCTTATTGGCAATACAGCTACGGTGCAGTTGACGACGGGTGATATTGATTATGGTCCGTACGGTACAAGCCTGCGTGTTAATCCTGAAAAAGTGTATGTGGGTGGGGGCTCGGCTTCGTCCACGATTATCGTGACTTTGCGTGATGGGCAAGGCCGTCCTACACCGGCACCGGCAGGAGGCGTAAATGTTAGCTTATCAGACCCCACGGGTTGTGGTTCTATATCGCCTAATAATGCAACTATCCTTGAAGGTCAAAATCATATTACGGTCACAATCGGTAGCACCACCCCTTGTGTGGCTTTGCCTGGGGCAACAGTCGGTGGAAATCCTATTGAGAACTATGGTTACGACGATGAAGGCAACAAGAAAACATCCGGAGTTGTCGTTTTCTACGATGGCGTGGTTGATATGACCAAGAGCACTTTGACTGCATGGCCGGGCATTGTTGCGGCGGACGGTACTTCTTATTCGATGGTTACGGTGCAGATGAGAGATGCTGCGGGTGAGCCTATTGGACGCTCCGGTTTGACAGTGCGGATTGAGAATTCCAATGCGCTTGTTGGCAAATTTGGCGCGGAGAGTTTTGTTGAAGGTACAACCGATGCTTCAGGCAAGTTTGAAGCACAGATTACCAGCACAACGGCTGGCGCGGCATCGCTTACGGCAACAGTTTCTGGCAAGTCATTAAGCGGAGGGGCTGTTATTGTATCTTTCGTAGATGCTTCGACTTCACCAAATGGGGCAACTTTGAAAGCTTTCCCAACTACAGGTGTGGAGCCGAATGCAGGATCTTCACAGATCACCTTTCAGCTTACGTTGAATGGGTTCCCTTATGCGAAATACAATAATTCGGTTATTTTAAGTGCTTCAGGTAGAACGACATTTACTTTTGATAGTAATGCCGGTATAGGAACCACGAATGAAACGGGTACCTACATCAATCAGTTGAGAAGCTCTGCGGATGGCGTTGCTACGGTGACGGCATCTGGCACGGGTTTCACGACAACAGTGCCGACTTCGGTGCAAGTGAAATTCGAAGGAGATCCACAGCCACCGGTTGATCCGACGTATGTCGGAGTAACAATTAAGGCAGATCCGACGGCTACGCTGGTGGGGACGCAATCCACGGTAACTGTTCAGCTTCGTAATGCGGGCGGTGAAGCAGTAGCGCAGCAAGGTGTATCGGTACAGTTGTCCGGTACCAATGGCGCTACTGTTGTCGGTTCGGCTTATCTTTCCACCGATGCTTATGGTCGCGCGGAATTCAAAGTGACCAATAATAATGCAGCTTTGTCCGAATTTTCGGCGGTTGTTGATGGCACAACCATTGAAAACAAAGCCCAAGTCAATTTCTACGATGTGGCAATTGACTGGACGCAATCAACGATTGTGGCCAATCCGACGAGTTTGGAAGTAGGCAACAATTCCACGGTGACGGTGACACTGCGCGATAGCCAAGGGCTTGAGGTTCTGGCGGATACCACTTTATCGGTTGTTTTTGCGCGTGATGCGTCGTCTGATACGGGCGTTGGCACAAGCTTTAGCGGAAGTTGCACAATCAACCAAGGAAGTAGCTCGTGCTCTACGACTGCAACGAGTTCTGCTTCAGGCAAACTGGTTGTGACGGCGACGGTGGGCACGGACCGTGTCGGTGGTGCTTCTGGTAGTGCCACGATTACCTTCGGCTCCGGTTTGCCGAGTGATGCAAAATCGACCATAGTCGCTGATCCGACTGAAGTAAAAGTAACTGACACAACTCCGCGCTCGAAGATTACCGTGGCGCTGAAAGATAGCAACGGGAATCCGGCAATGCCGGGAACGGGCAATGCAGCGACGGTGACGTTCGCCAATTCAGGAGTGGGTGCGTTTGAAAACGCAAGCGGTACTAGTGCAACAACATGCACCATTGCCGCGACGGCTTCTTCCTGCGATATCTATGTGAGAAGTACGGCGATTGGCACGGCAAGTATCACCGCTTCGGTTGCGTTCAGCAGTGGGACGCCGACAAGTTTCAGCATAACGTCGGCAAATGGTTCCCCGGCGATAGTGAACTTTATTGCGGGTGATGCGGATTTGAACAATTTGCTCCTTGCGACAAGCAAGAGCACGGTTGAAGCGAATGGCACAGATTCCGCAACACTGACAGTCACTTTACGCGATTCATTGAGTAATACGACCACCAATGGAACAGGTGCTCCGCTGACCATTACCTTCGAGAAATCGGTAAATACCGATCCGGGTGTTTTTTCACCGGCAACGTGTAATATTCCGGTAGATGCAAGCATTTGTACGGTAACTATTTCAAGTAGTGTAGTTGGCTCTACTTCCGTCACTGCCAAAGAGGGAAGTAACAACCCAAGTAACGCTGTTCCCATCACGTTTGGCACAGGTGCTTATTCACCAGGCAATACGCTGCTCAACGTGACACCAAGTTCGATCAGCGTGGGTGGACAAACAGCTGCAATCACAGCACAGTTGCGCGATGCCAGCAATCACAACGTGACGACTCAAAACATCACGGTCACTTTCAGCCCTGCTTACGGAACGGCAACAGATGCAACCATGCCGCTTACGTGTGTGACAGACTCAACCGGATCTTGTAGTGTTAATTTGACCAGCGGCAATCAACAAGGCACGGTGAGTATCAGCGCGACAGTCGATAGCACGGCTGCAAGTAATACGGTGAGTGTGGTGATTGGTGCTCAAGCTGGTAAGCAATTGATCACGGTGGCCAAGGCGGTGACCGGCGCGATGGCAGGTTATGTTGCCAACGGCAAGTTTGACATTACCGTGG
>DAISYG010000013.1:19942-36195 GCA_036825435.1 Casimicrobiaceae bacterium
ACCCGACGAGTCCGGTTGCGGCTGGTACGACGACGGTTGATATGACCGCGACGCATGAGATCCAAGCAGGCACGGCGAAGACACTGACCGTTGTCAAGACAGTGACCGGCGCGATGGCAGGTTATGTTGCCAACGGCAAGTTTGACATTACCGTGGACTGCACGGGATTTGCTTCGCCGGTGACGCTGCAACTTGCCAATGGAGCAAGCGACAACAGCCTGCGTGCGGATGAGAATGCGACGTGTACGGTGACGGAGACGGTACCTGCTGGCGTGATCAACAGTGGTTATACGAACCTGGCGTCGATCAGTCCTGCGGCCTTCACGGTGGTAGGTGATCAGACGATCACGGTATCGAACCTGGTTGAGAGCGGCACGGTAGCGAAAGAATGGATGACGGTCGAGAAAGTGATCGGCGGTCAGACGAGCGAGCACATAGCGACCAACGAGTTTGGCATGGTAGTGAGCTGTGCGACGGCGACCCATCCTGAATTCAAACTGAAAGGTGGACAATCGGCACGTTTGGAAGTTCCGGTTGGTGAAACCTGCGACATTACCGAGCCGACGGTACCGAACCCGAATACGGGTTACCGATACCTGAAAGCGATCCAGCCGAGTCAAGTTGCTGTGGTAACGGGTACGGAAGAGATGGTGACGGTGACCAACAGTGTGGTTCCGAGCACGGTGATTCCGCGCGACTTCAGTTTGACGAACGTACTGTCTGGTGTTGCTCCGGCGACGGCGGGCTACAACGAAGCACAAAGCTTTGTGGGCAGCATTGCCTGTACGGGCGATTCCGGTCTGATCTATGCGACGAACCTGAAGCGCGGCATCAAAGGCAGCTATCAGGTTGGGCAGGGCGACACCTGTACGGTGACGACGACGACCAAGCCGGGGCTGGGTGCGGGCTATACGTGGTACAGCGAGACGTACAACCCGACGAGTCCGGTTGCGGCTGGTACGACGACGGTTGATATGACCGCGACGCACACCATCTGGGATGCGAGCGCGAACGTTGCGATTGAAGTGACCAAGGAGGTGAGTGGCAACACCAACGCCAATTGGCCAACGACTTTCGAAATCAAGGTTGATTGTGGTGCCGGAAACGTTAGCGGCCCATCAACGTTCAATCTGGGCGATGGCGGAAGCGGCACTCACCATGCGACCCCGGGTAGCAGTTGTACGGTAACGGAAACTGCGTTTACTCCGACTCCGTCAGCTATTGGCTATAGCTACAGAACGACAATTACGTCTGATGTAGTTGCACAACCGACCGTGAACGCTTCTTCCAACACGACAGATACAGTGCATACATTCACATTGGGCGCCACGAATGCTAATGTGATCGTTGCCAATACTTCTGAACGCAGTGACGGCAAGCAGAGGGTGCGCGTGACGGTGCGTGTGGGTGGTGTTGATGCGACAGAGGCTGCCAAGTTTGCAGGGGTTGAATTCCCCGTGAACGTGCGGTGTTGGGGCACCAACGATCTGACACAGCCAGCTACTTACAACGCGGTTGGAAATATCACGCCGATGGGCTACGTTGCGTTCAATCTGGACGATAGCTTGGACGATGGTGCAGTTACTTCTGCCGGTGATGTAGCCGATAACGTGCTTTGTCGTGTGCGTATGCAGGATGCGATGGGAACTGTGCCAACACCGGCGGTGACCGGCTACAGCAAGTTCACCGCGCTGGTGGCGCCACAGACGAGTATTCCTGCACCACCAAGAGCTACGGGCGGCAATACGCAAATGGTCCGTGAAGTGGTGATTAACGTTGTGCCGAGGCAGTAAACATGATGACGGCGCTGGCAATCAATAGGAAGTACGTAGGTTGTCAGTGCCCGTCCATCGAAATGAAAAATTATTTAATTTGATGAAACTTGATAAGCAAAGTGAGTGTAGCGAGACAATCGCTAAATCCGAACCAAAGGTTTTGGGAGCTGTGAAATGATTAAAATTCTTTCGAACTTATTCCGCAATGAGCAGGCAAGCAAAGGCTCGGTTTTTCGTTGGCGGTTTTCAGGAGGAGCGTTATGCGCGGTGCTTCTGGCGTTTTCGACCGGCGTATGGGCGCAAACAACACAGTCCTACGCTTTTGTGACCAGTTATGATCCGGATAGCCACACTGCCTATCTCAAACGCCACGATACTTCGGATTTGACGGCGACTGCGGCAGTTTGGACATTTCCCAATTCTTCACTGGGCGCGCTGGCGTTTTCACCGGATGGTAGTGACGTTTATGTGCCTGATTGGATGAACGATAAGGTATATGTCATCGATACGACTGCCCCGGGTGGAACAGGCGTTCAGACGTTAACCAACCCTGAGCTTACCTCCGGAGTGATTGATGCTCCGATCGCCGTTGCCGCAAGCGAGGATTATGTTTATGTGCTTAACCATGAAAGTAGAAAGATACGGCGTATCAGTCTTTCAACCCGCACGGTTGATAGCTGGATTGCTACTTTGCCAATAACATCTCTGCCGTTGGATTTTCCCTACGCTATAACGATCAATGATGCAGGCACCAAGCTCTATGTCTCCAACCATTATTCTGTTTTGTTTATTGTTGACGTTGCAGCCTCTTCAGCTACCACAATAAATGTTCAGACGTTAGCGGGAATGGCAAATCCTGTAGAGATTTGGGACATCCAGTGGGCGAATACGTCGGGCGGTAAAAAATTGTACGTTACCGATGCCATCAATAAACGGATTCATGTGTTCTGGGAAGATGGTGACTATAAAACATCTATTGACTTGGGACGCGTTCCGATGTCGCTTTCTTATTCACCGAATAGAAACAATCGTGTTTACGCTGGCGTTATTTGCCCAACTGGAACTAATAATCTTGTCGTGATCAATGCGGGTAACGATACGATAGCGGCAAATATCACGGGGCTGGATGAAAATGCGGCGTATGTGAATGTTGGCGTGGCGCATGATGGAAATCAGTTACTCACGGTCGAACCGACGATTGATGGTGGGAAAATGGTGGCTTACAGCATAGCCACAAATGGCAATGCGTTAACGAATGCGAGCATGACCAATAGGCTGGCGCAAAGCGCTATTGCGCCGAGTTCGATCAGTTTCAGCAGTTTCCTAACGCCTGCGCCGAGAGCACTTGGCGATATGCGGGATGTGAGCGTGCAGGTGACATTGACCGGAAATTCGACTCTTTATACAAGCGGAGCTAATTTTGAATTTGCACTTACCTGTACAGGGCAAGGCGCATCGAATACCACGGTTACAGTGACAGGTGCCAATCCATATATGGGACCACTGACCGGCACTTCTACGGTACAAGTTCCAGAAGGCGCCACATGTATCATCAGCGAGAACCCTGCGTTTGCGATATCGGGGGCGACAGTTGCACCTGCGTTCATCAACGGGACAAGCCGTCTTGTTCAGGATCCTACGGGTAATGCGGATATCAATACGTTCGAAGTTGAATACTATATCCGCGCCGGTTCATATACCACTGCACAACTGACAGTTGAAAAAGTTATTACCGGCACTACTGCGCAGCATGTTGCCGCGAATGAATTTGAAATTGGTATCGCTTGTACGGATCAAAGTTCAAATCCAACGGTTGATACAACGGTCAAGTTGTATGGCGGCGCATCAACAACGGTGACGGCATTCACTGGTGATGAATGCGCGATCAGTGAACCGACGTTGCCAAATGCGAATACCGGATATAAATATGCACCGAGCATTGTGCCGTCATTGATTAACCCGATCACACTTAACCGTACAATTACGGTGACCAATGAGGTGATCGACAGCACAACCGATGCGATGACTTTGATCGTGGAAAACACGGTGACCGGAGAGAAAACCGCGTCTGGTTATGTGCAAGGGCGAAACCTCTTTAATGGCATCACGCTCCGTTGTGAAGGCAGCATAACGCAGACCTTTGTGATGGCTGAGGCTGAAGAGGCAACGTTGAGCTTCCCGGGAACGTCCGGACCGGCGAACTGCACCTTGACTGGTGTGACGAATACGAATCCGGTACTGAATGCGGCTTATGCTGTCAACCCAACGGGGTACTCTAACATAGCAGCAAGCAATCAGACGCTTACCGTAGAACATAATATTTATCTCCGCCAGCAACCTGTGGCGGCGCCGATCCCGACACTGGATGTGAAAGCGCTCATCCTGCTGATCGGGCTGATGTTTACCACGATGCTATGGCAGTTGAGACGGCGTCGCGGATAGACGAAGTAGTAACGCGGTTAACGGGAACGCTTGCAAGCGTTCCCGTTTTTTTATCGTTTTTTGCTTGGGCTCGTAAGGATTAGGAATCAGTGGAGCAGCGCGATGAAGATATCTCCCGTTTCCCGCAAGCGGGAGACGGGGTGGGGGAGAATGTGCCCGATAGAAGTCAGAAATATTGGCAAATGAGGAAATATCATCGTGACGCATTGCCTCGCTAACATCGTCTGGATTGCCACGTCGCTTCGCTCCTCGCAATGACATTCGTTTCTTGGATGTTTTGATATAGAACAACGTTTTGAACATGAACGAAGTTGCGGTTTTTTCTGATTCCTGACTTCTGATATCAGATGCCAAGTATCAGAGTCGGAAAAAAACTATTGCTGAATAATCGCCTCAACCTGAATCTGTACGCGCACTTCGCCAAAGAAGCCTTTGTCCAAGCCGTAGTTGACGCCAAAATCACCACGGTTAAACACGGCATAGGCATCAGCGCCACAGACCTCTTTTTTGTGCATCGGATGATTGGGCATGCACTTGAAGCTTTTGATCGTCAGGGTAAGTGGTTTGGTGATGCCGCGCAAAGTCAGTTCACCGCTGATTTCGATGGGTACGTCGCCGTTGAATTTGGCAAATGTGCCTTTGTAAGTGGCTTGTGGAAATTGTTTGCTGTCCAACATGTCGGCGGCGCGGATATGTTCGTTCAAGGCGTCATTGCCGAAATCGACGGAATTGGTATCAATCACGGTTTCGATGGTGCCGATTTTAGCTTCATGGTCGAGTGTGATCTTGCCAGTGGTTTTGTTGAATTTGCCGCGCCACACGGACAGGCCGCCAAAGTGGTCGGTTTCAATGCTGGGATAGGTGTGTTCGCTGTCGATGATGTAGGTTTTTGGAGCAGCGTGTGCATCAAGAGAGAAAGCAGCCAATGCTGCCACAAGCGGAATGATGTGTAATGTTTTCATGGTTTTGTAGTGTGATAAAAGAGAGGAGCTATGATAACGGCTCTGCAAATGAAAGCAGAGAGAAATCGCGGATTTGTTACCAAAGTGTCTGCACTGAGCAGACGCGTTTCTACAACAAGACGTTATACGCGAGCGCGTTCAGCGACAAAAAATCCGTCGATGTTCAAGTGCGGGCATTTGTGCACGAATCGTGGTCATGAAATCGAGATCGATGTCGGCGCAGACAACGCCTTCGCCTTCATCCAACCCGGCGACGATATCGCCCCACGGGTTGACGAGCATCGAGCAGCCGAAGGTTTGCCGTTTGTTTTCGTGTACGCCACCTTGCGCGGCGGCCAACACATAGCATTGGTTTTCGATCGCGCGTGCGCGCAGCAGAACTTCCCAGTGTGCGCGTCCCGTCGTGAAGGTAAACGCGGCAGGCAGCAAAATCAGCGCGAGGTTATCGGCGTCGGCACATGCCGCGCGATACAGTTCAGGAAAACGAATGTCGTAGCAGATGGACAGCGCGGTACGCACACACGGTGCATCGAAGGTGACCAATTCGGGTTTTCCGGGTTCGATGAGATCGGCTTCGTCGTATGACTCGTCACCATAAGAAAAGCGGAATAGATGCATTTTGTCGTAGCGGGCGACACGTTTTCCATTTGGGTGATAAACAACGGACGCGCTGCGTGAACGCTCGGGGTCGTCGCCGATGATCGGCACACAACCGCCGACGAGCCAGAGGTGGTGACGTTGCGCCATTTCGGATAAAAACTGTTGCTGCGGACCATCGCCATCGTGTTCGCGCATTGCGCGTCGATCTGCCAGAGGCGCACCCAGAGAGCCGAAGTATTCGGGGAGTAGCACCAATTCCGCACCCATGTGCACGGCTTCATCAATGAGACGCGCGGCGGCGACCAAGTTGGTGTCGAGTTGCGCGCCGGACACCATCTGGATTGCCGCGACTTTGAAGATGTTGGGTTGGTCGTTATCCATGGCCGTCCTCTGCTGTTTGATAATAGTTATGGCGTAAGATCTGCCCCTCTATTATCAAGGATGTTCTTTTTTTCTACAACCGGATCGTCCCATGAGCCTTCGATGAGGTATTCGTAACTGAACATCTTGCCGACGGGGTCATCCAGGATCATTTGTCCAACCAGCGCGCCGATGCCGACAGCGGCGGCACTCACCGGCGTGCTCATCAGCAGCGTTGCCGCGCCCGCCGCGCCGAGCGAAACGCCTTCGGTCAGGCTGGGACGAACACGAACGTCAATTTTTTGTGTCTCATTGACCAAATCGATGTTACCCATGATATTAACTTTCGCGGCGGGGCCGTCGAGGAGTGTGTCGTCAGTGTGCATGATACCGTTGGTGATGGCCGCCGTACCGGTGATACGGTCGAACGCGAAACCTTCGCTGAATACGTCGCGAAAATCGAGCGTGATGCGACGCGGAAGCGCCTGCAACGAAAAAACGCCGAGCAGCCGACCAATACCCGGTTCGATTTTGGTGAAGCGACCGCGTGCGATGTTGACCGTCAGATTGCCGTCCAATGTTTCGAGGTCGAAGTCGGTGGGCGAATCCGACCACGACAATTGGCCTTCGATCATGCCGTCGGATGCGACCAGCCCTTCGGGGATACCAAGGCGTGCCAGAAATTTCTGTACATCCTGAATATGTGCAGCGAGCCACAATTCGGTTTTCTGTGCAGCAAGGTTGGTGCGCCACCAGCCATTGGCGTCCACTTGCCCGGCGTCGTTGCTGAGAAGGAAACGTTCGATGCGCCAGTCGGTTTCGTGCGGACGTGCTTCAAGCGTCACATGTCCGATGTCGTTGCCTTGATAATAGAGATGTGCGACGTCAATATCAATGACTGGCCATGGATTGGTGCTGCCGCGCTCAATCGTAGTCGGCGCATGTGATGAGTTATTATTGGCTTTATCGCCGTTGCTGGTGAAGACCAATTTGTCGAGATCGGCGTGGATGCGGCCATTGCTGGTCATGCTCGCCACGCTGTCTTCCCAGCTAATTTTTCCGGTTAATTCTGCACTGTCCACATCAAGCATCCAGCAATGAAGATCGCCGTTGGCACACAACGGATTTTCCGGATGACCGGGCGTGGCCTTCAAGCGAAAATCGTGTAGCGTTTTATCGAGAATCGTCAACGTGTTGGCGGTGATGTTGACATGTCGAATCATCATGTTGGCAGAAAGCTCGTCTTGATCATCTTTTAACAAATCATACCAAGCGTCAAGGTCGAGCGTCGGCAGTACGAGGTCAATATGAGCGCCTTCGGTATCGGGCAATATGGGTTTTGATTTTTTGCGGTCAATGCGCGCCGCCAACGTTTTCAATTGCCACCCTTTCTGATTTTGTACGCGCTGTGCGATCAGACGCACGGTCTCGGCAATATGGGCGGGCTGATATTCAAGCTGCCAGATTTCTTCGCGGTTGCTGCTTTCCGATAAGCGGCGGGAAATATGCAACGGCGTTGCCACGTCAGCGGCTTTGTTCAGCGGTGCGGGCAGGTCGATGCGTACGCCGGTTAGCGGTGTTTCCAGAATCCAATCGATGTTGTGGGTATCAATATTGGTTTCCAATGTCAATGTCCATGGAGCTTCACCGTGGAAATATTCGTCGTATGGAAAAGGATGTTTTTCTTTGAGACGCGCCAGATTGAGCGTTCCCAAAGCATTGATAAGCACGCCCTGTTTGGTGTTGTGTAGACTGACGCTTCCCGGGTTACCCAGCACGGTCAACGACAATGCTTCGCCGTGTATGCCGCTTTCGGTGAAGGAGAGTTTGCCCTTGATGTCCTCAAGTTCGGGCAACTGCGGCAGCATCATGCGGTTGCGATCGAATGTCAGTTCGCCGTTGACGCGGCTTTCTGTTTTGTCGTCATCGCTCAACGGAATATCGAGATGCAAATTCAACAGCGCGTTGCCATTTCCTTGCGCATCGCGCAGAACATGGTTGATCCAACCGCCGACAGGGCTTTTTTCGAGAAATTGCAAATAGGTGTTTAGCCCGGTTTGCACTGAGCCATCAACCAGAAGATGCGGAAAGTCCGCGCCCAGATCGGGAATGATTGTGGTGATCGGTTGCGTTGGCGCGTTGAGAATGGTGCCTTGGTCTGCCTGAATGGTCATGCTTTCGTTGCGGAAAATCAGCTTGCCGTTGATGTGCTCAATCATCGGCCATTCCGGGTCGTAGCGCATGTTGACATCTTGCACATCGGCCTCGATCTGAAACAATGCTGTGGCTTCATCAGTATCGTAGAACGGAAAATCATCAAGTGCGCCGCGCAACACCATATGGCCATTGTGCGCCTGTCCCGCCAGAAGGCTGTCGTGCAACCATTGGCGGACATCGTCGTCAACGATCATCGGAATATAGCGATAAGCGCGCGCGGCTTCGGCATGCTCAATGTCGGCGGTCAGGTCAACAATGCCTGCGCCGCCATCGGCAAACCAAGCGCCGGACAATTTTCCTTTCGCGTCTTCATTGGCAAAGTACAAATGATCAATATTGACTTCCAGATTTCTGGTGTCGTTGAAGCTCCAGTGCAAGGTACCATCAAGCTGTGTCAATGGGACGCTGTCGGGGAAAATATGCGGCAGATGAACTACGGCGTTGCGGCAATCAATATCGACCGAACCATCGTTTTGCGTGAAATGAATCTGTGCGTTGACGTTATCCGCACCGGGGTAAAGCTGATATGGTCGCACCGAAAATGCTTCGAGCGCGACTTCGCCGTGCAATTGCGGATTTTCATGATCGACATTCCATGAAAAGCTGCCGTTTTTTGCCATGCCTTGCGGGTGCAGCGCTTCGAGAAGCGCACGCGGCGCATCCTGTGTGGCGGGGATGCTGAGCAACAAATTGGCAAGTGGTTTCAGTTGCAGATGATCGAAAGTCAGATGCGCATGGGTAGCCTGCGCGATGACTTTTGACCAACGCAGTTCTTCGTGCGGCTCTCCGTTGCCGCTGTCAATGTCCAGCGTCAGTTGTGCGGCGGTCGGCGGAAATTCAATACCGTTTTTACCAGTGAAGGAAAGATTTTCGACACCGAGCGTGTAGTGAGTCGGTTCAATCACGGAGGTGAAACGACCTTGCGCTTGTTGCAATTCGAACGGTGGCAGTTCGCCAGAATCCGGCGCAAGACGAGCGAGCGCGTCGTCGAGAGCCGCATCGACGGTGAATTGTGCCAGCCGCCCTTCGGTGATTCGCCCCCATGTTTGCGCGTTGCCGATACCACGCTCGATGGCGATGGGCAGGTCGAACCATTGCGTCAGGTGCGGGAAGTTGAGGTGTTCGAAGCGGAGATACCATTCAAGAGACGGTGCATTTTTCTTCGGGCGTGCTATACGAGCGCGCACTTCAAGAGCGGTTTCATTGCTAACGCCGCGCATTCCGAATTGGTAATCATCGCGAACGCGCTTGCCGCGTAGGTTCAGGTTATGGATGACCAGCGGCGGTGCGCCTCTCATCTCGTCGTGCCAGAACAAAGTACCACGATTGATTTCAATTGTGTTTTGCTGACGTAGCCAGCGCGCAAACGGCGAAACATCCGATGCATCGGCATGCCCGCCATTGCCCGCCGGAAAACCGCCGATGAAAATGTCGCCGTTTGCATCGCGGCGGATGGTCAGCTCAGGCGCTTCGATGCGCAGCGTACGCAGTAATACACGTTGATGGAACAGCGAACGCCAGTCAAGAAGCATGGCGACTTCGGGCAGATAAAGTTCGGCCCCGTTGTGATTGGCGTCGGCGGCGCGCATCCGAAAATCGTGTAAGGTCAGGCGCGGATTCCAGCCGTTCCATTCGGTTTCGGTTTTGGCGATGGTAACGGAGAGGTCAAGCTGACGCGCCAGTAGGTCGGCAAGCTCTTGTGGGTGGCGATCTATCCACGCGGGCAACGCGAAACGCAACGTCAGCAAAAACAGAACGGCAAGCGATCCGGCGATGATGAAAAGGTAATAACAGAATGATTTTCCGAATTTCAAGGCGCGTTTAACAAATATTCGTGGACATGAATGGGCACAAGCGACCGTGTGTCGTTCATAATAAAGCTTTTGAGCGCTTGCCGACGCGCAAAACCCTGTCGGCGGCAGGCGTTTCCGTTAGCCGCGATTTTACTCTGTCCCGTTCTGTTGTGTGGGAAAGTTGTCACGGTTCTTGGCCTGATGTTGAGAAGATTTCGAGCAGAAACGTCATGAATTTATCCGCAGCTCTTTCGTACAGTCGTTATGCACAACGTATGACAACGGCGCGCGAAGAATATCAAGCGGCCTGGCAGGCTGCCGCCGATGGCGCACCGTTTGATTGGACAGCGGTCGTAACGCAGCCGTTGGAACAAGCGCTGACGAACAAGGATGCCGATCAATTGGCGCAGACGATGCGACGTGCACGCCAGCAGGTGATGCTGCACACGATGGCGCGCGATCTGCTTGACCTTGCCGATCTGGATGAAGTGTGCGGCACGATGTGCCGTCTTGCCGAAGAAACGTTGCGCGCAGCGCTGACGTTGCATGGCGAGGAACGCATCGCGGCGCGCGGTTGCCCGCGCAGCGAAGAAGGCGAGGAGCAGTCGCTGGTGATTGTCGCAATGGGCAAGCTCGGCGGTGGTGAGCTCAATGTGTCGTCCGATATCGACCTCGTTTTTCTCTATCCCGAAGACGGCGAAACCGATGGCAATCGCCCCCAAAGCAACCATGAATTTTTCAAACGCCTTGGGCAGAAAGTGATCGCGGCGTTGGACGATGTGACCGCCGACGGCTTTGTTTTTCGCGTCGATATGCGACTGCGGCCTTACGGCGATTCTGCGCCGCTGGCGATTTCGTATGACGCACTTGAGCAGTATTTGTTGACGCAGGGACGGATGTGGGAACGTTACGCATGGATGAAAGGCAGGGCGCTGACGGGCGATCATCACGACGAATTGATGGCGTTGATTAAACCTTTCATATATCGCAAATATCTCGACTACGATGCTTACGAAGGTTTACGCGATGTGCGAGCACAAATCCGTCGCGAAGGTGAAAAGCGTAATTACGCGCACCATATCAAACTCGGTACAGGCGGCATTCGCGAAATTGAATTTATCGCGCAAGCGCAGCAAATTGTTCGCGGCGGGCGTGAACCGGCATTGCAGTTGCGCGGAACGCAGGAGGCGCTCAAAGCATTGTGTGCGTTGCACATGCTCGAAGAAGGTGCGATGAATGAATTGCTCGAAGCTTATATTTTCCTGCGTCGGCTTGAGCATCGTTTGCAATATCGCGATGATCAGGCAACGCAAATCGTGCCCGACGATGATGCGGTGCGTGAAGAAGTCGCGCGTACAATGGAATTTGATGCCTTGCGCGACTTCGACGATGCGTTGCATCATCATCGTGCTCGCGTGGCCCACCATTTTGAACATTTGCTGGGTGGACAGGCAGAGCTGATCCTGCCGGGCATGGTGGTGAAACACGAAGAAGAAACACCAGATTGGGAAGCGCCGGAAAAACTGGTCAAGCAGTTTGCGCGACATGGTTTTGACGATCCGGAAGAAATGGCGCGGCAGGTGACGCATGTGCGCGAAAGTCGTCGCTATCAGCGTTTGCCGGAGCGTTCGCAGCAACGTTTTGATCGTCTTCTCGAAAAGCTGATGCGCAGCGCGCAGGAAACGGTGCAAAACTGGTCGATCGAAAGTAATCGCCCAACGCCGGATATGGTTTTTCTGGCGTTGTTTTCGTTTCTGGAAACGATCAGCGGGCGTAGCGCGTACTTGGCGCTGCTCTCGGAACATCCGCATATTCTGCCGCTGATTGCGCAAATATTGACTTCGTCACCGTGGGCGGGCGCGTATCTCAATCGTCATCCGATTCTGATCGACGAGTTATTAATGCCGCACGTGCTCTACGCCGAACCGGATTGGTTTGAGTGGCGCACGACATTGACGCGCATGCTTGACGCACATCCGGGCGATACCGAACAACAGATGGATGAGTTGCGTCATTTTCAACATACGCAAATATTTCGTTTGTTGGTGCAGGATATTACCGGTAAGCTGACGGTGGAACGCTTATCCGATCATTTAACCGCGCTCGCCGATCTCATTCTGGAAATGACGCTGGATCGCTGCTGGCGTATTCTGGCACCGGATCAACTGCCGCCACGTTTTGCGATTATTGGTTATGGCAAACTAGGAAGCAAGGAGTTGAGCTATGGCTCTGACCTTGATCTGGTTTTTATTTATGATGCTGAAACGGACGAAGAAGAAGCTCGTGCACGCTATACGCGCCTCGCGAAACGGATGAACACGTGGTTGAACAGCACGACGGCGGCGGGTAATTTGTACGCGACAGATCTGCGCTTGCGCCCGGACGGCAGCGGTGGTTTGTTTGTATCGAGTTGGGACGCTTATCTACGCTATCAGAAAGAAAATGCCTGGACATTCGAACGTCAGGCGCTGACGCGTGCGCGCTTTGTTGCCGGGGACAGCGAACTGGGTAGCATGTTCATGCGCTGGCGCGCCGAAGCTTTGCAGGAGGCGCGCGATGGCGGCAAGTTGATCGACGATATTTTAGCCATGCGTACGCGGATGCACGAAGCGCACGACGATGCAAATAGTGAACAATTCAATATCAAGCAAGGCGAAGGCGGCATGATTGATATTGAGTTTATCGTGCAATATTTGGTGCTGGCGTATGCGCATGAATATCCGGTGTTGACGCGCAACACGGGCAATTTTGCATTATTGTCGAGCGCGGCGTCGCTTGGATTGATCACGGCACAGGAGGCAGAAACGGTGGCGTTGGCGTATCGCAATTATCGGCGTCTGCAACATGCAGCTCAGTTGCAAGGACAGGAAAGCGCCAATGTTCATCCGGAACTTGTCGCGAATGAACGGGAGGTCGTGAAAGCATTGTGGGCGAAGTTGCTGGGTCGGAAGTAAATAATGCCTTCAAGTTTGCTGACTATTGCGCAACCATTTCAAAAACTGCGCGCGCGAAACCGGATTGGCGCCAAGCGATGCCAAATGCGGTGTTTCCTGCTGGCAGTCAATGTACCGCACACCTTCATCGCGCATCCACGCGACAAGATGGGCGAGCGCGACTTTGGATGCATCGGGTTTGAGCGCGAACATGGATTCGCCAAAAAACATGTTGTCAAGATAAAGACCATATAAACCGCCGACCAGTTGTTCGTCTTGCCAGCTTTCAACGGAATGAGCGATGCCTCGTCGGTACAATTCGCTATAGGTTTCGATAAACGGCTTGGTGATCCAGGTATCACGCGGGCGTGGTTGGTTCTTTCGCAGCGCCGTCGCACAGGCGCGGATGACTTGCTCAAAGGCGGTATCGCGGCGTACCTCGAAAACCTTGTGCTTCAGCGTTTTGCTTAGCGAACGTGAGATTTTGAAATCATTAACGTCCAGCACCATGCGCGGATCGGGGCTCCACCAAAACACCCATTCGTTGCGTGCCTCCCACGGGAAAATACCCTGTCGATAAGCGTTGACGACTTTTTCCGGCGTCAATCCCACGCCCAGCGCGATGGGCTCGTCGGGTGGGCAATTCTCCGGCGACGGGAAGTGATCGGAATTGTTCAAAAAATACATGATGGTTGAATCATTAAAGGCCAGAGTGTATCTAAGACGCCTTTATTCGCCAAAAACGGGCGACATGCGATAATAGCCCGGTTGCCTCCGTAGCTCAGGGGATAGAGCACATTCCTCCTAAGAATGGGGTCGCACGTTCGATTCGTGCCGGGGGCGCCAAAAGCATCTTACATGATTTGCATGTTTTCATCAGGATCAGTCGAAAGATCAGGCATGAGTAAAATTATTTTTTGGGTAGTCGTTATTATCGTCGTCATGGTTGGCTTGCGACTGTGGAACTTTGCCAAAATGAAATCGAACAACCCGAGCGTGAAAAAAAACCAAAAAGATCATCCGGAGGAAATGGTGCAGTGCGTGCGCTGCGGCGTTTTTGTGCCGCGTTCCGAAGCAAAAAAGTTCAGCGACGGTTTTCATTGCGCTGAGCATAGCGACAAGTAATCCGAATGCCCCGGAGAAAATCAGTGCTGGATACATTCAAGGAAATCCAATCAATGCCGCTGGGCTTTACCGGGCGTCGTGTTCTTTGGGTGGTCAGCCTGTACCGTAGCGGCTATGTACTGGCACTGGTCGGCAGCGCGCTTCTGACACGGATACCGCTCGCCAACAATCTTTTTGGCGTGATCGCCATCATCTATTTTTTCTTTGCATTGATTTTCGTCATCATTGAAATCATGGAACGAACGAGGTTGTCACTACCTTGGCGTTTGTTCGCCACATTGTTTGGCGACACGTTTTTCCTGACGCTGCTCATGCTGGTTGGCGGCAACAACGACTTTCCATTGGCGATTTTCATGTTCCCGCAACTGGCGGCGCACGCCTGGCTTCTGGAACGTCGTTATGCTTTTTTGCAGGCGGCGATTCCGACATTGTTTTTTCTGTTGGCGGCGATTTTTCTGTATTTTCAAGAGCGTTTCACAATTTCCCAGGTGGTGATGGAAGCGATTATTTGTGCCGGCTATTTTTTCACCGTTTATCTGGCGAGTACCATCGGGCGTTACGCCAAAGCGTCGGAATTGCTGGTGCAGCAACGTAGTATTGATATTGCCAATCTGGAGCAGATCAATCGCACGGTGATTCGCGACATGAAAGACGGCGTGATGATTCTCGATTTGCGCGGGATCGTGCGCGGTTATAACCAACAGGCGTTTTCGCTATTGGGCGCCGGTGCATACGCGGCGGCGGGCCAACGTTTGGCACAATGGAGTGGCAAACTGTATGAAGCTTGGGCGCAATGGCAGGAAAAACCGGATGAATCGGTCAGAGCGTTTTCGGTGAATTCAAGGTCGACCACGCTATTGCCACGTTTCGTGCGCATCGGCGAAGGCAGCAGCGGTGGAACGCTGGTTTATCTGGAAGATTTGAGCCGCGCCCGCGTCGAGGCGCAAAATCTGAAACTCGCGGCACTGGGCAGATTGACCGCGTCCATCGCTCACGAAATTCGCAATCCGTTGTCGGCGATTCAGCATGCAACGCAGTTGCTTGAAGAGGATGAAGCGATTGACGAAGAAAACATGCGCTTGCTGACGATGATCCGCAACAATGGCAAACGCATCAATCGCATCGTCACCGAGGTGTTGCAACTCAATCGCCGCGATCGGCGACACCCGATGGCGTTGCCGATCGCTGATATTCTGCGCGCAATGGTCGATGAAATATCAGCCAGCGAACAAATGCCTGCAGGTGCCATTGATCTGGTCATTGATGAACGATTAACCAGCACGAAGATTCTTTTTGACCGCGGACATATTGATCAGATTTTATGGAATCTACTGCGCAATGCCTGGCAGTTTTCCAAAAAACAGGAAAAAAGCATCCGCATCATGTTGAGCCCGGAACCTCTGTCAAGATGCGTGGTGGTGGATCTGATTGATGACGGTCTCGGTATCGACGCGCAAACTCGCGAGCAACTGTTTGAACCGTTTTTCACCACGCGTAGCTCCGGTACCGGGCTGGGGCTTTATATTGCGCGCGAGCTGGCGTATTCTAATCAGGCGACATTGGAATTGATGCCGCAGGAAGAAGGTTGCGGTGCACACTTTCGGATTTATTTGCCGTTGGCGGCATAAATTATTATATTAATAACGATTCAGTGAAACAGAAGGCAAACCAAAATGCGCAATAAACAACCCAGTGTTCTGATAATCGATGATGAACCGGATTTGCTTGAGCTTCTGGAAATGACGCTCATTCGATTGGGACTTGAGGTTGATCGTGCGGACTCGGTGTCCCGGGCGCTGGAAAAACTCAAACAAAAAAAATACGATCTGTGTCTGACCGACATGCGTCTTCCCGATGGCGAGGGGCTGGATGTGATTGATTACATTCATCAGAAAAAATTGGATATTCCTGTCGCGGTGATCACGGCGTTCGGCAATACCGACAATGCCATCGCGGCACTGAAAGCGGGCGCATTCGATTATTTGTCCAAGCCCGTCGATCTCGAACAATTGCGCGCGCTGGTCAAGCAGGCGGTGAACCCGCCGG
>DAISYG010000014.1:0-36029 GCA_036825435.1 Casimicrobiaceae bacterium
GAATTTAGAGTATTGCTTGTGCGCAGTTATTAATCAGCGTTTCCTCTAATCGGAATGCGAGTGAGCAAATTTCGCTTTTTCACCGAGCAATTTTTCAATTTGTCCGAGCAGTTCTTCTTCCTGGTATGGCTTGCCGAGATAAGCGCCGACGCCGAGTTCCAACGCGCGCTCGCGGTGTTTGTCCGCCGTACGTGAAGTGATCATAATGATCGGAATAACTTTGAAATCGGGATCGCTTTTCACCAATTTGGCGAATTCGAACCCGTCCATACGTGGCATTTCGATATCGAGCAAGATGATATCGGGGCGACGTTCCGCGAGCATTTTCAGCGCGTCGAAACCATCCTTCGCCATTTCCGCCGCGTATCCTTCGCGCAACATCAGTCGCGAGGTGACTTTGCGAATGGTCAATGAATCATCGACGATAAGCACCAGCGGCGCACTCACGGTTTCTTTAGCTTGCCGCCGTTGAGAAACAAGTGGCTGCATCGCGATGGGCGGAATGTGTTCACGCTGAGCCAGTTGCACCGGATTCACGATCAGCACTATTTCGCCAGTACCCAGTATCGTCGCTCCGGATAGCCCCGAAACGCGGCGCACCTGATGCGTTCCCGCGCTTTTGACGACGACTTCCTGGTTGCCCAGAATCTGATCGACGTGAATGGCAACTCGCCCTTGCCCGGTGTGCAGGAAAATCACCGGGTTGTAGCGCGTCATTTCAGGCAACGTATCAGCGCGATCAACCAGACGGTCAAAATAGAAGAATGGATATCGCTCACCGCGATAGATCGTTTCGCCGCTGCGATACATCGCCGCCAGCGTTTCTTCGCTGACGTGTTCGACCTGTTCGACCATCGCTGTCGGCACTGCCCAGATGCGATTTTGCGTGCCACGCAGCAATACGGTTTGCGCGACGGCGACTGTCAGCGGCAGATAAATCGTGAATCGCGTGCCTTTCCCCGACTCGCTGCTGACTTCGATGCGCCCACCCAGTGCGGTGATTTCCGACTGCACGATATCGAGACCGATGCCGCGCCCGGAAACTGCGGTCACCGCCTTGGCGGTGCTGAAGCCGGGCTCGAAAATCAGGTTGAACAGTTGTACTTCGTCGAGCTTGTCGCTGTCGATGCCTTTGCTTTTTGCTTTTTCGCGCATTTTTTCAACGTTCAATCCCGAACCATCATCGGAAAGTGCGACAACAATCTCGCTACCCGCCTGATGCACTTCGATCGTGATCTCACCGCGTTCGGGTTTGCCTGCTTGGCGACGGATTTCAGGTGCTTCGACACCGTGATCCAACGCGTTGCGCAGCAAGTGTTCGAGCGGCACGATCAAACGCTCCAGCACCGCGCGGTCTAGCTCGTGCTGGCCGCCGCGTATTTCAAGATTGGCGCGTTTTTGCAATTCTTTGGTCAACGAACGCTGAATACGGTAGAGCCGCTCCGTCACGCTGGCGAACGGAACGGTGCGGATGTTGAACAACGATTGCTGCACGTCGCGAGCGATCTTGGATTGCGAAAACAACGCCTGATTGACGGTATCCAGATGCCCGAGCATCGCCTGTTGAACCGTCGCCACGTCGTTGACACCTTCCGCCAGAGAACGTGTCATCTCTTGCAATTTGGTATAGCGATCGAATTCCAATGGATCAAAGTCGCCGTACACTTCTTGCATCTGCTCAAGTTGTGCTTGAATCTGCGATTCGGCTTCAATCTCGATCACGCGCACGTTTTGACGCAAACGAATCACGCTGTTGGTCAATTCCAACATGTCGCCTTTCAATTCGCGCAATTCACCCTCGGCGCGTGTCCGCGTAATAATGATTTCGCCGGTTTCATTCACCAATTGATCGATGTGTGAAGAAGGAACGCGTAGCAGCGCGTCTTCAGCGGCTGTTTTCGGCTTCTTCGTTGGCGCTCGAACCGGTGCAGCGGCGGCAAGTGCCGTGCCTTGCGTATCTTGAGGAAGAATGCTGGATTCGACAACCGGAACGGCTTGCGTTTCGCCCTCCTGGGTTTCGTCATACTCTTCAAGCCACGGCATCTTGATATCGGTTTCACCGAGGGACAGCCGTTCCAGCACATAATCGGCATGATCGAACCCTTCCGTCAACGCCAGAAACAGCGCATCGTTCGGTTTTTCTTCTTCGAGACGGTTTTCCATCTGGTGCGCCAATTCACCCAGCCGCATCGCGCCCACCATCCGTGCGCTACCTTTGAACGTATGCAGTGCGCGTTTCAGTTTGAGCAACAAATCCTGATTGCCAACATCTTTTTTCCAACGCCGAAAAACTTCCCGCGCATCGGTAACAAGATCTTTGGCTTCGTCCAAAAACAGCGGCAGAAGTTGTGCGTCGATTTCGTCCTGAACGGAAAGCATCACCTCGTGTTCATCGGAAACTTCCGGCGCGCGCGCTGTGCTCGGTGGCATGGTCTTGGAAAGGAAAGCGCGAAAATCGAAATCGTCGCTCGTCGTTTCTGTTTCCTGTTTTTTTGCTTTCGTGCTTTCGACGATTGGTGGCGCTGCTTTATCCTCTTCTTGTATCAGCGGCGCACTGACGACCGACGGTTTGTCGATAACCGGTGGTGGCGCAGACGGCCTTTTTTCTTCCCGTAGCGTGCGCTGATCGTCGCGGACGATGCTCTCTTCGGCATCTACGGCAGCTTCTTCCGGAAGCGCAAACTCCTGTTTCTGCAACTGCTTGATCTCTTTGATGATGGCTTCGACTTCCCGCTCCTCCGCCATCGCGAAAATTTCTTTGGCGACGATGCGATCAATCAACACCCGCAGCCCCGCTACGGCGCGAGCGATGACCGGAATCACGCGCAGGGAAGGCGACATGCCGATGCGTGCACGTTCCTGAATGGCGAGCAGCAGCAATTCCAGCGCCTTGGCGATTTCGAATACTTGGAAGAAGCCGGTTGTCGAGTGAATGCTGGCCAGCGTATGCGCCGCACGCACCATTTCATTGTCGGGCACATGCGCGGTGTCAAGTCGCATGAGCGTCATTTGCCGATTCAATGTACTCCAATGTTGTTCGGCTTCGTTGATGAACAGATCAAACAGCGGGCGCGTCAATACAATGCCGCCGATGCGTACCGTTTCTGCTTCCGAATCAGACTCTCCGACCGGTTCGGACAAAAGCGGCGCGGCGGAATGCAACGGTGTCAGCGCTTCGATTTCGTCACTCGTGCCGCGCAATTCGACATCCAGCTTGCGCGGTTTTAACGGCGCAAACATTTCGAAACGAATGCTGTCTCCGTCGTGCGAAAAATCGAATTGACGAACATCCTCTTGCGGCGGCAACGGTGCTGGCGGCGCGCTCGTTACCGCTTGCGTTTCCACATCGCTCAAGATCAGCGGCACTTCAAACATGATATGGTTTTCGTCGTCAAGCGCGGAAGTCAATATCGGAATAGGCTTTGCCGCTTTTTTCCGCAACGGGATTTCCAAGCGAAAATCGCTGCCAGTGGCGGACAGCGATTCTTCAATAAGGGGCTTTTCGACAATTTTTTTTCCACTATCGCTGTCTCTGACACGGAAAGGTTCGTGGTGATCTTCTTGCCGCTTTTGTCGTCTGACTACTGCGGAGCTTCCTTCCGTAACCGCTGCGGAAGAAAGAGCTTCCGCAGTTTCTTCCACTTCGGGATGGATCACCGAAATATGCGCACGTGTTTCGTCAGTAACCGACGGCGCTTTGCCGATAACCTCTAATGAAATCAGACCGTCATCTTGGTGATCAAACGCCAATGGTGTTTCAGCGGAAACCTCCGGTGTCATCGCATCTGCTGCTATGGTTTCGCTCAGCGAAGCAACAGACACGATCTCTGTCTCGGCGGCAATTTCAGTCAGCAGCGTGGGTTGTTCCGTTGTCGGCTCTGCTTCTTGCTTCGCCGCAGCGAGCGGTGGTAACGTTTCAATGGCATCTGTCGTCGATTCGGTGGACTCCACGGAGCGCGTCACGGGTTCCGTCGGATGCGGCGGTGGTGTGGACGGCGATGGTGTACCACCTGAAATTTCGTTTTCCACGGCGGCAATGGCAGCGTGAAGCGCCTCGGGTGACGGCGACACCGTTTTCTCATTGATCAACGCCAGCACCCAACCGCGGAATTCGTTTTCCGCCGTTTCCATCATCTTCAGCACGATCGGCGTCGCCGGATAACCGATTTCGAGAAGTTTGTTGTGGATTTTCTCGACGTCAAAGGCTAATTCGCCGAGGTCGGTCAACCCGACCATTCGCCCCGAACCTTTCAGCGTATGGAAAGCACGGCGAACATTTCTCAGTAGTTCGACATCGCTCGGGCTGCTGGCCAATAGTTGCCGATTATCGTGGACGCCATCAAGCACTTCCATTGCTTCGGTCAAATAAATTTCGAGAAGCTCATTGTCGAGATCGCTGGCGTCAATATTCAACAGCCGCTGCGTTTCTTCGGAGGGCTGTTGCGCCGGCGATGCTTCCGCAAGACGTCCGAGCAAATGCGCCAAACGGTCTTCATCCCCCGGACGCAGCGCTTCTTTGATCGCCTTGATTTTTTCGGCGAGTGCAGCATCGCTCATCAGGTTAACGTCGGCTGCGAGCATTTGCACACTGGTTGCGATCATTTCTGCCAACGATTGATCGTGCGGATTCATGCGCAATTGTTGACCGAGATGACGCAACGTGTTGATGCGATCACCGATCGACACCTCCACCGGCTTTTCATCGGGTGCGGCGGTTTCCGACGCGATTTCTTCTTGCGCGACGACTTCTGGCTCCGCACTTTCTGCCGCGACCTGTTCCGTTATTGCTTCTTCCGCTTGCAACGCGATGGACGGCGCACTCGCCCCATCGCTCGTTTCGTCGCTCACTTCGGAACGCAACGTAGCATCATCCTGATACACGCCACCATCTTCCGGCGCAGACTTCGGCGGCGTGCCAGTCGGCGGAGGAGACGGCTCGTCGGGCGGTGTACCATCGCGATCCCGGTAGCGTGTCAGCAGCGGGAGAATCAATGATTCCTTGGGCGTGCTCTGTTCAAGACTTTCCGCGTAAAAGCCCAGCGCCGACAACGATTCCGCCAGAAGCTCGAAATCCTGATGCGTCAGCTCGGTTTCCGGCTTGGTGTATGAAGCAATTTGCGTCATGCACGCTTGCAACAAACGATTTGCTTTTTCGTGCCCCAGCAAACGCAGCGCACCGCTGATGTCCTGACCGTCCTTCGCCAATCCTGTCAGCCCGTCGCGTTTTTGATGATCGCGGAAGAAAATGTCGAGTTCCTGCTCCATGTGCCGCAGGCTGCCTTGAATATCGCGAACAAGCTGCGTTAGCAGCGCTTTGTCTTCGGCCTTGCGCGTCATTTCTTCGAGACGCGGCACGTTGAGCGATGGCGGCGTTTGTCCCGATAGCGCCATCTGTACACGCTCGCGCAACATCTGCACCTGTTGTGCAAGACCCGCAACCGGATTACCGTACTGAGCGAAAACGTCTTCGGCGAAAAGCAGGACTGTCGCGTATTCCATGGCGACCGCTTCGGTGACGGTGTTCTTCGCTTCCAGATATTCAACGCCTTGATCAAGTGCGGCAAACACATCGTTCATTTCCGCATACGGCGACACCGCCGCTTCCCGCTGCGTGAACGCCAATTCTTCCTTGAACGCGGGCAACAGATTGGTTTGCCCCGCGATCACGCGCGTCCATACTGCTTTCAACGTTTCGACGCGTTTTTGCAATTCGCGAATGATGCGGTAAATCGCCAATGCGTTGTCGCCATGCGTGACCGATGGCATCAGCGTCGAAAGATGGAAAAGGTTCTGCACGTTGTGCACCCGTTCCGTGGCGGGATGTCCGCTCCGTGCGATGAAGTACAGCGCTTCGCGCCACAGACGTTCGGCGATGCTGTTGCTGCCTTCAGTCAAGCGCCGTATTTGCAGGTCGATTCTCGCCAATAATTGCTTCAGTGAAAACGTGTTCGGAATCGCGTTCGCCTGCAACGCGTCAAAAAGCGCCGCGACCACCCACCAGAATGTGCGGTTGGCGCGTTGCGGCGTCACCGCCTGAATGTCTTCCGCCGTTTCGCGCATCTTCTCGATGCCGTCGTTGTTGCCGCGTAGCCAATCAAGCAAACCAAGCTGATAAAGGCGACGTTTGCGAATCAGGAAGATTGGAAACAGTTTGGGATCAACCGCAACCTGCGGACCATCGTCGTGAATACGTCGGGAAATATCAGGGAAAAACAGATCTGCCGGGTTGCTTTCCTTGACGCCACGCTGCTTTTGCATGACTTCGTATTCGGAAAAAAGCATCAGCGGCGACAACGGCGCGCCGCGTTGAATTTCGGCAATGAACGCTTGCAGTTTGCGCGTGGAGCGCTCGATGCTGTTGAACGCCGCGTCAACCTGTTCCGTTGGCAACGTGCCGAGACGGTCAAGCTGTAATTCGATTTCCAGCGAATAAACGGCCAGCGCGTCGAGACCAACCATCTGGATGGCGCCAACCGCCTGACGGTAATGCGTGCGCGCACGTTGCAGCGCCGACTGGTCCGACGGTGTTTGTTTGAAAGCCGCGAGCGATTCCAGACCGCGTGTCAGGCTTTGGTCGATTTCGCCCTGCACCCAGGATAAGGCGCTTAAATCAATACCCGAATCCATATCGCTCATCATCGGCACCATTCTTTGTTTATTGAGTGATTCCCGCTGAACATGTGTTTATACCTTGAAGCCAGAAACAGCCGCTCTGAGTTCCGCCGCCACCTGCGTCAGACGATTCACCGACGTGGTCGTTTGCTCGGCGCCCTGCGTCGCAACCTCGGTAGCATTCAAAATGCTGGCGATGGCTTCGCGCACTTCGTCGACGGACATCGCCTGTGCATGCGTCAACTGCGAAATGTTGCGGATCAGTTCGGCGAGCCGGTTGGACACGCGCTCAATGTCGGCCAGCGCGTCGCCCGCTTCTTCGGACAATCGCGTTCCTTCCACCACACCGGAAGTCGAGCGCTCCATCGCGGAAATGGCATCCTGTGTATCCGACTGAATGGTTTTCACGATCGCCGAAATCTGTTTCGTTGCTTCGGCAGAACGTTCCGCCAAACGCTGCACTTCTTCCGCCACCACGGCAAACCCGCGCCCGGCGTCGCCTGCGGACGCCGCTTGAATGGCTGCGTTCAACGCCAGCACGTTGGTCTGGTCGGTAATATCGGAAATCAGGTTCACGATTTCACCGATTTCCAGAGAGGAATCGCCGAGCCGCTTGATGCGTTTTGCCGTTTCCTGAATCTGGGAGCGAATCTCCGACATGCTGTCAATCTGACTGCGCACCGCGATCGCGCCCTTGCCCGCCGCTTCCAGCGATTGCTGCGCCACGCCTGCCGACTGTCCGGCGGCTTCCGCCACGTCGCTGATTGATTGCGTCACCTGCAATACGGTATTTGCGGTCGTTTCGATTTCCCGGTTCTGTTTTTGCGACGCCACATAAAGACGCTCGGAAACATCCTGCACGGTTTCGGTTTCCTGCGTCACTTGGTCAGCCGTGCTGTTGATGCGTCGAATCACCGCCGACATTTCTTCAAGCATGAAGTTCAGCGCATCGGCAATCGCGCCGGTGATCGCTTCGTCAACCGACGCGCGCACCGTCAGATCGCCCTCGCCCATCGGCGTGGTTTCTTCCAGCAGCTTGAGAATGGCTTCCTGGTTGCGCTGACTTTCAAACGCTGCCGCTTTTTCGCGCCCGCGCGTGTCTTTGCGCACAATGTAAAGCATGTAAAACAGCACTGCCAGCATCAGCGCCGCTAACGCTGCGGCAATCGCAATGCCACGTTTGCCGATAGTCGGCTGCGCAAAAGATGCTGCCAACGACACCGCTTCGTTGGAAACACGCGTCAATTGGCGTTTGATCGTATCGATTTCGCCCGCCATTTCATCCACTGAACCGACTTCGCTCACCAGCGTTTCAACTCCTTGTTGAAAAGACTTGGCTGCATTCAGAAACTCCGTCAGCTTGTTGCACGCCTGCGGATCTTTCATGCCGCCCGGCGATGTATTGTCGCCGTTCAGCAAACGATTAGTCAGGCTGCGAAAAGCCAGCGCGTCCTGTTGCAGTTGTTTGACCGCTTGCGCTTTTTCCGGGCCCGTGGACAGTGCAAGGCGCGCATTCCGGGACAAGCGAAAAACCAGACCGTCAAGCTGAGTCGCCGCTTGCGTCATCGTCGGTGCTTCGTCTTGTCGAATCGCGAGTTCGCCGATTTCGCGCGCCAGTTGGAACAGTTTATCGCCGGCAGTTTGATCGACGAGTGTCGCATTCCGCGCTTGCCCCAATTTTTCCAGCGTTTCCTTCTTGGTCAGCAGCTTGTTCAAATCACTTTCCGCAGCGCGCCAATGATCCTGAATATTGGTCAATCCCGATTTAACGTCAGCCGAATACGGCATCAGTTTGGCGATGGCGTCTGCAGGCGGCATCGCCAACTGCGTCAGTTTTCCGTCGATGGCGTCCATATCGGATTGCAAACGCGATAGGGTTTCGGCGCTGTTCGGTTCGAGCAACCGCGTCAGTCGGTCTTCGATGCGGCTGATCAGATTTTGCGTTTCAGCCGTCGTGAAAGCATTGCGCGAAGCCTGCGTCGAACCCTGATATTGGGAATAAACCACGATGGCGATCCCCGCCAGGGCGATAATCAGAATGAACGATCCCATGACCAAATATTTGCCGACGGGAATCTGTTTATAGAAAGGATTTTCGAGTGCCATGCTTGCTCCGCAATACGATAATGATTAACGTCCGATATGTTGAAATGCCGGGCTTTTCGCCAGTTCGGAAAGGCTCATTTCTTTCCACACGTTGCCGTCGGCATCCATCCAGTTTTCGATATTCCAGGAAGGGTCTTCCAGTTTCTGTCCGGTTGAGGCAAACCCTTGGATGCTGCGCAGGCCGTAAACCTGCTGAATCAATAGCGCCATGTTTTCAGCGCCGGTGCTGCGGTTGAGCAGCATCAGCCGCGTTTCGCTGTCCATCGGCGTTGGTTGTTTGGTATAAAAGAAAGCAAAATCAACCACGCTGTACAGACTGCCACGCACGTTGGTCAGCCCGAGGAACCAGGGGCGCGTCAGTGGCACCGGTGTTAACGCCTGTGGCGTCAGAATCTCCTCGATTTCATCCAACCGACACAACCAACGCTGCCCGGCGGTTTCGATCCCCAACTGCGACACGACATCCGGCGCTGCCGCCTGTTCGGCGAGCCGCGCGACCAGTTCCGTTTGGAATTGACGCAGGCTGATTCTTTTTCGCCGGTCGCCGGATGTGGAAGTACGTGAAGAGGATTCGGCCATGTTCATTCCACGTCAATGTTGTTCTTGTTCCTGCTCATCGCGCTTCGTCAGGCAGTGCGCGATTTTATCCAGCAGTTCCTGCTTGTGAATCGGCTTGGTCAGATATTCGCAAGCGCCCTGTCGCATGCCCCAGATTCGGTCAGTCGGCTGATCCTTGGTGGTACACATCAGCACCGGGATATGGCTGGTTTCGGGCGCGCGCCGAATCTGACGCGTCGCCTGAAAACCATTCAGCCCAGGCATGACGACGTCCATCAGGATAATGTCGGGCAAAAGCCGTTTGGCTTCTTCCACGCCCTTTTCGCCGCTGTCGATCTGAAAAACCTCATGTCCGGCTTCGATCAGATAGCCCTGCATCACATGACGTTCCGTCGGTGAATCATCAATAATCAAAACTTTCGCCATATCCCTGTTTCACTCCTTACGCTTCCGACGTTTCGTGCCGTCCCTTGGTGTGCGCCGCCACGGCTTTGAGCAATTCGTCTTTGGTGAATGGCTTGGTCAAATACCAATTCGACCCGACCATCCGGCCACGCGCGCGATCAAACAACCCGTCTTTCGATGACAGCATCACGACCGGCGTTTTGGCAAAACGGGGGTTTTTTCTCAACAGGGCGCAGGTTTGATAACCGTCGAGCCGCGGCATCATGATGTCAATGAAAATGATGTCCGGCTGATGATCCATGATTTTGGACAGCGCATCATAACCGTCTTCGGCCAGTATCACACTGCACTCCGCTTGCAGCAGAAAAATTTCCGCGCTGCGGCGAATCGTGTTTGAATCATCAATGATCATCACTTTGACGCTGTTCAATCCGTTCGGTTCCATCCAGTATTGACCTTTCTTATCTTTACATTCGGTTTTTGTTCAATGGTCCTGAAACAACCTTGCCATTGTCCCACGTTTTGGGTACAAAACTCCATAAAAATAGTGGTCTCTTTATGTCGTTCTGCAACAGCATTCCCACGTATGACACACTTTTGCGGCTCTGTTTACCAATTTTATCGTCAGAGCATTCAAAAAATGGAATAACTCGTAATTGCTCAAAATGTTATTGGCCGAGGAATAAACGGTATGCCGGATTATCGGTTTCTTCCGTGTAATGATAGCCAAGGGTATTGAGAAATTCATTGAATTGATCATGATCCTGCGGCGGCACCTGAATCGCGACCAACACGCGACCATAATCCGCGCCGTGGTTGCGATAATGAAACAAGCTGATATTCCACCCCGCGCTCATCTGACTCAAAAAATTCAATAATGCGCCGGGCAGTTCGGGAAATTCAAAGCGAAATAACCGCTCGTTATCAGCCGTCGGCGCATGACCACCGACTAAATGCCGAATGTGCAGCTTCGCCATTTCATCGTTGGTCAAATCATAAGCTTCGATATCATGATCAGTGAATTGCTTGAGCAGCATTTCTTTTTCCTGACGATCCTTGATCTCGATGCCGACAAAAATATGCGCAACTTTTGGATCGGCATAACGATAGTTGAATTCGGTGATTGAACGCCGTCCGATCAACTGACAAAAAGCGCGGAAACTGCCGGGTTTTTCGGGAATCGTCACCGCAAAAATCGCTTCCCGCTCTTCGCCTAGCTCGGCGCGTTCGGCGACAAAACGCAGCCGATCAAAATTGACATTGGCGCCGCTGCCGATTGCGACACATGGATAATCCGGCGCGTCATGTGCTTCGATCCAGCGCTTCATGCCCGCCACCGCCAACGCGCCCGCCGGTTCCAGAATCGAACGCGTATCGACAAACACATCCTTGATCGCGGCGCAAATTTCATCGGTATTGCAAACGATGATCTCGTCCACGTATTGCTGCACGAGGCGAAACGTTTCTTCGCCAACTTGTTTAACCGCAACGCCGTCTGCAAACAGACCGACGCGCGGCAACACCAGCCGCCGTCCGGCACGCAGCGATTGCGCCATCGCATCCGAATCGGCAGGCTGTACGCCGATGATTTTGATTTGCGGGCGAACGCGCTTTACATACGCGGCAATTCCGGCGATCAACCCGCCGCCGCCGATCGGCACAAAGATGGCGGAAATCCGCGCCTGATGCTGACGCAACACTTCCATGCCAATGGTTCCCTGCCCGGCAATCACATCGGGATCATCATACGGATGAATGAATGTCGCGCCGGTTTCGCTCTGCAACGTCATCGCGTGGTCGTTCGCATCGGAAAATGAATCGCCCGACAACACCACCTGTGCGCCGCGCGCCGCCACCGCCGCCACCTTGATCTGCGGCGTTGTTTCCGGCATCACGATCATCGCGCGGCAGTTCACACGCTGCGCTGCCAGTGCCACGCCTTGCGCGTGGTTGCCCGCCGACGCCGCGATCACGCCGCGTTCGCGTTCTGCCTGCGACAACTGCGCCATCTTGTTGTACGCGCCGCGCAGCTTGAATGAAAACACCGGTTGCTCGTCTTCGCGTTTAAGCAAAACGGACGCCCCCAAACGGGCGCTCAACACCGGCAATGGATCCAACGAGGTTTCGACGGCGACATCGTAAACTTGCGCTGTCAGAATTTTCTGCAAATAATCAATCATTTAGCGTTTTATCCGTATTGAGCTCTGCGACAAGCGTATCAGAAACACCCCATGCTTTTCAAATGCTACACATCGTATTTTCGCCGCTCAAGCGTATCAAGAATCTGTTAATCTAAGCGCCGATGAAAAACAATGCCAAGTCCGCCGCCGACCGCACCCGCGCTCAAGTGTCTGACCAGACGCTGGCGGTGGTGGACCTCGGCTCCAACAGTTTCCGACTGGAGATCGGCTTGGCGCACGGCAAACAGATCCGCGTGCTCGAAACCACACGCGACATGCTGCGTATTGCTTCGGGGCTGGACAAGAAAAACCGCATCACCAAACGTGCGCGTCAAAACGCGTTGATCTGTCTTTTCCGCTTCGGCGAGCGCCTGCAACACTTCAAACCGGAGCAAGTCCGCGCCATCGCCACCAACACGTTTCGCGTCGCCACCAACGCGGCAGAATTTTTACCCGAAGCCGAAATGGCGCTGGGTTTCCCAATTGAAATCATTTCCGGTCATGAAGAAGCGCGATTGATTTTCCTCGGTACGTCATACTGCCTGCCGCGCTCATCGGCACAACGTCTGATCGTTGACATCGGCGGCGGCTCGACTGAATTCGCCGTCGGACACGGACATCATCCCGAACAATTGGAATCGCTCAAGCTCGGTTGTGTCAGCGTCAGCGAACGCTTTTTCAAAAACGGCGAATTATCTGCAGAAAATTTTGATCGCGCCGAAACCTTCGCGCGTGCCGACATTCAAGGCATTACCGACGATTTCAATAAAAACCACTGGCAGGAAGCTTACGCGTCATCGGGAACCGCGCAGGCACTTTATGAAATTCTGAAATTCAACAAATTCACTCCCGACGGCATCACCTACAGCGGCTTGACTGATTTGCAGAAATATTTGGTCAGCAAAAAACACACGAGCAACCTGAAACTCGAAGCGCTGAAACCGGAGCGCGTGCCCGTATTGGCGGGCGGTTTGGTGATCATGCGTGCGGTGTTGAAAGAATTGAACATCGACAAAATCATGCCTGTCGGCGGTGCGTTGCGCTTGGGCGCGCTGTACGATTTACTCGGACGACACCATGATCAGGACAGCCGCGTCGTCACCGTCGAACAATGGATGGAGCTTCACCGTTTGGATCAGGCGCACGCACTGCGCGTTGCCGATCTTGCGACATCACTGTACCGACAGTTGATACCCAACGCAGAAGCTGCCGATATTCAATTATTACGCTGGGCGGCAGCGCTGCACAATATCGGTATGTCGATTTCACATATTGGTTTTCACAAACACAGCGCCTACATGCTGCAACACGGCGATATGCCGGGCTTCTCTTCTCCCGAACAAAATCATCTCAGCGTGTTGGCGCTCAATTGTCGCGGCGACCTCAGTAAAGCCCGCAAGGTGTTAGGCAACATCAATATTCGTGCACAGATTCTCGCACTGCGTTTGGCGCTCATTTTTTATCGCGGTCATCGTCAGATCAAATTGCCCGACATCCATCTCGCATTTACCAAAAAATCAATTTCGTTTGGCATCGCGCAGGATTGGCTCGCCGAACATCCGATGACCGAATACCTGTTAAACAAAGAAGCACGAGCGTGGAAAAACGAAGGGTTCCCATGGCGGCACACACACAGCGCCGATACACACAAATGAACAGCGACGTTCGCGTTCATACTACGCGCTGTGCCTGAAAGAAAATCAAAGGCAACGATAAATAAATGACGATTGCCCCTGTTAAAGCTTTTGTGTTCATGCAAATTGATCGCTCGTCAATCGCGGCAAAAAGATTATCCAAGGATTTCCATGCTCGTTTTCACCTCCTGCGTCAATAATTACATTCCCAAAGCTCGGGTGCTGGCTTCGACGCTGAAATCGTTTCATCCCGACTGGACGTTTTGTTTGCTCCTCGGCGAAGCACCGCCCGCCGGATTCAACCTTGATGAAGAACCGTTCGATCGCCTGATGGGTTTTGACGAGTTGGATATTCCCAACTATCGCTCCTGGCTGTTTCGGCATCGTATCGTGGAAATCTGTACTGCCGCCAAAGGTCCGGCATTGCATCATTTTCTCGTTCGTGAAAAGCATGAGAAAGTGATGTATCTCGATCCGGACATTATGGTATGCGGCAGCCTCGCGCCGCTGGCTACGCTGCTCGACGAACATGATTTGCTGTTGACGCCGCACCAACTCACACCACAAAAAACAACGCAGAGCATCGAAGACAACGAATTGGTGGCGTTGCGTCACGGCGTTTTCAATCTGGGTTTTGCCGCTGCGGCGCGGCGCGGCGACGGATTGGGTTTTGCGCGATGGTGGCGCGAGCGTTTACTGAACTACTGCTACGACGACATTCCCAACGGTCTTTTCACCGATCAGCGTTGGTGCGATCTTGCGCCCGCCTTTTTTCCGCGATTGCATGTCGTGCGCGATCCCGGTTGCAATGCCGCGTCGTGGAATCTTCCGGAGCGCGCAATTTATCAGATGGATGATGGTTCATTTACCGTCAATGGTTCACCTCTGCGTTTCTATCATTTCACCGGTTTCGATTCCGGCGCAGGCGACGACATGACCGCCCGCTACGGCGGCAACACCCCTGCCGTCCATGAGCTTTGGAAACGTTACCGCGAAAAACTCATGGCGTGCGGTCAGAATATTTTGGGGCAACAGCTTTGGACGTACAGGAACTTCGCTGATGGCACGCCGATCACCGACAAAATGCGTTTTTTGTACCGTGACCGGAAAGACTTGCAAACGGCGTTCCCCGATCCTTTTGTGCGCCCCGGTTATCTGGATTGGTATCGGATGCGACGGCGTTTGCCGACGCGTATTTTCGGAAAAACGAAAAGCATCGCCAGACAGTCATGGCGTATTCTTGATCGGTACGGCGGTTTCCCGCGCGGTATCCCGGGCGCGCTGCAACAAATGTCCGAATGGCGCAAGCGTTGGGGATGGAAAGGGCTATTGAAAAACATCTGGAAGCAAACGCCTTCCGTTCCGGTCATGGCCATGCTGTCGCCTCTGGAGACTTTGTTGGATTCGCCGGATTCTTCCGAATATCAATTATTGATCAAGCTTCTCGATCCTGCCGATGAACCCGTTATCGTGTTGGAGCACGACTGGGGTGGCGGCGCTGCCAGCTATTGCGAAAAGCGTGTGCAGCAGCTTTTGGATCAAGGTCAAACCGTGGTACGCATTTGCTATGCCACTCATGCGCAGCGTTTTGAAGTGAGCATCTGTCGCGGCACAGAAATCCTGCGCGTCGGTCTTGCCGATCTGCGCACGTTGGATCATGAGCGCTTCCCGCGCATCAGCAAAATCATCGTGAACGAGTTGGTGAGTTGGTATTATCGTGCCGGCGATTTGCACAATACCGTTCTCAAGGTGGAAGACGCCATTCAAACGTTGATTCAGATTATTGAGCATCACGAAGCACATGTGGAGTTTCTGTTCCACGATTTTTATGCGCTGTGTCCGACAATGTTTTTGTTGACGCCGAAAAACCAATATTGCGGCGTTGAAACTGATTGCCGAATCTGCGATCCATGCGCGTTGCGTGGTCGCCCTTTTTCCATGGAGAAATGGCGACAGGTGTGGGGAAAACTGATTCAACACACCGATGAGGTCGTTTTTTTCTCGGAAAATACGCGCGAACTCGTCAGCAAGATATTCCCTCTCACCGCTGAACAAATTCGTATCCGCCCACACGATGTTCCCGGCTTTGGCATCACGCTTGCCGTTCCTGCGCATGGCCCCATGCGCATCGCCGTGGTCGGCAATATTCAGGTACACAAAGGTGCTCATGTGGTATTGGACTTGGCGCACTTGCTCGAAAAACATGACCCCGATGCCGCGATTATTGTATTAGGAACATTGGACGCAACCCCCATTCCCGCCAACATCCGCGTATTGGGACCCTATGAACACGAGGAACTTCCCGCGCTGTTGAAAGAACATGACGTCACTGTTGGGCTTCTTCCTTCGATATGTCCTGAAACCTTCAGCTTTGTCGTGCGTGAGCTCGCGTCGTTAGGTTTGCCGCTGGTATCTTTCGACCTCGGCGCGCAAGGCGAATTTGTTCGCACATTGGCGAACGGGCGTATTGCGAAGGAAATCAGTGCCGGAGCAGCGCTGGAATGTTTATCGGAATTGGATACGCTGAGAGTCAGCGGTCAGAGATCAGAAAACAGGGACCAGTAAATTTTTTATCGCGCTTCGCGCGATCAGATTTTTTCTGTTCCCTGTCACCTGTCACCTGCGCCCTGAACCCCTGCCACCATCATTTCCGCCACCCATATCGAACCGGTACGACAGACAAAACGATGATCAACATCGTTGCCGACTGCGACGATATTCCGATAAATATCACGCAAGTTGCCCGCAATGGTGATGCCTTCCACCGGATAAGCAATCTCGCCGTCTTCAATCCAAAACCCCGCCGCGCCGCGCGAAAAATCGCCGGTCACCGCGTTAATACCCTGACCCAGTTGCTCAGTCACCAACAGCCCGCGCCCCATGCGCCGCATCAATGCCGCCAAATCATCGTCGCCATGTGTCACGCGCAAATTGTGCGCGCCACCGGCGTTTCCGGTAGACACCATCCCCAGTTTGCGTGCCGAATAACAGCTCAGGAAATAATCACGCACGACACCATCGCGCACGATGAAACGCGTTTGCGTTGCCACGCCCTCATCGTCGAACGGCGCACTTGCCAGCGCGCCCGGCAACAACGGTTGCTCCTCAATCGACACATGCGGAGCAAAAATCGTTTGTCCTCGCGCATCGGGCAAAAAAGTTGTTTTGCGATATAAGTTTCCGCCGGAAATTGCACGCACGAATGCATTGATCAAATCAGTCGCTTCCGGTGCTTCAAAAATCACCGGGCACCGCATCGTCGGTAAACTGCGCGCATTCAGCCGCCGAGCCGTGCGCGTTCCGGCAATGCGTCCAACCTCTTCGCCGTCGAGCAATGTTTTGGGATCGCGTGCGATGGTGTACCAACCATCGCGTTGCATCGCACCATTGTCTTCGCCGACGACCGCACACTCAATATGATGACGCGAACCGCGATAACCGCCGCTGAAGCCTTGCGAATTAGCGTAGAAAAATTCACTTTCACCGCGCGCGACCGTCGCGCCTTCACTGCGCTTGATGCGCGTATCTGTTGCCAATGCCGCTGCTTCGCTTGCGCACGCCAATGCGATGGCATCTTCCACTGAAATTGTCCACGGGAAATACAAATCGGGATCACGCCATTCGCGCGCCAGCCAATCGCGCTCCGCCAAACCAGCACAGGAGTCAGGCGCAGTGTGGCGCGCAATAGTCAGTGCTTTATCGACCGCCGCTGCCAGCGCCTCATCGGATAAATCAGCCGTGGAAACATTTCCGCGTTTTTGCCCCAAGTACACCGTCAACGACAAATCTTTATCGCGATGATGGCTGATGGTTTCCACGTCGCCGTGACGCGCCGTCACCGAAAACCCCGTTGCCTGTGAAATTTCGCATTCGGCAGCCGATGCGCCGCGAGTGCGTGCAAGGTCGAGAACGCGCAGCGTCAGCATTTCCAGCTCGGTGCTGGTCAAGGGAAAATTCGTCGTATTGTCTGGCATATTTCAGGTATGGTTTTCATGGTTTCTCAGGAACCGCTGCTTCGGTTATCATAGCAGACCTTCGTTATGCGACCGCTCTTTGAGATGAACCGTGATCATTCTGATATTTCGCTGCATCGTGCCGAATTTTCGACGCGCGACGACGACGCTTATTCCGAACACACGCCATCCAAAACGCAACGCAAAAAGGAAATGCACGATGTGCAAAAGCTCGGCGAAGCATTGGCGCAATATCCGAGAGCCGCTCTCGCACCTCTGGATTTGCCGGAGAATCTGCTGGATGCGCTCGAAGAAACCGCGCGCATCAAAAAACATGAGGCGCGGCGCCGTCATCTGCAATATGTTGGTAAACTGATGCGTGGCATTGACGCCGAACCGGTTCGCGCTTGGCTCACGGCGCAACAAAATGCGCCCGCATTGGAAAAAGCACATTACGCTCGCTTGGAAGAATGGCGGACACGATTGCTTGATGATCCAAATGCGCTCGATGAATTATGCGCGCAGTTTCCGACGATCAATCGTGCTGCGTGGCAAAAACATATTGCCGCCGCACGCAGTGAACAGCAAAACGCACAGACGCCGCACCATTTTCGCGCCCTGTTTCGAGACTTGAAAAAATTATTCTCATGATGAACAATACATTTCGCATTGGTCTGGTTTCCATCAGCGACCGCGCCTCGCAAGGCGTTTATCAGGATCAGGGCATCCCCGCGCTGCGCGACTGGCTAGGTCGCGCGCTGACCACACCGCATCACATTGAAGAACGTTTGATCGCCGACGATCAACCCACCATCGAACACACATTGATCGAATTGGTCGATCACGTGCAATGCCACTTGGTGTTGACAACAGGCGGCACCGGCCCCGCGCCACGTGACGTCACGCCGGAAGCAACGTTGGCGGTTGCGGATAAAATCATGCCCGGTTTCGGTGAACAAATGCGACAAATTTCGCTGCACTATGTGCCGACAGCGATTTTGTCGCGCCAAGTCGGTGTGATTCGCAAGAGCGTGCTGATTGTCAATTTGCCGGGACAACCCAAAGCGATTCAGGAAACACTGGAAGGCGTCAAAAATACCGATGGCGATGTTCTCGTACACGGTATTTTTTCAGCGATTCCCTATTGCATTGAACTCATCGGCGGCCCGATCGTCGAAACGGATACGCAGATCTGTCGCGCGTTTCGTCCGAAATCGGCGAAAAAAATATAAACCAATATTGAACATGCAGAGAACAACAACATGACTATTGCACCTACACCAGAAATTATTGAGGAGCTCAAAGCTGGTCGCATCGTCATTCTGGTCGATGAAGAAAACCGGGAAAACGAAGGCGACCTAATGATGGCAGCGGAGTTTGTCACGCCCGAAGCCATCAATTTCATGATCACGCACGCGCGCGGTCTGGTGTGTTTAACACTCACCGAAGAACGCTGCCGTCAATTGAATTTGCCACTGATGTCGCAAAACAACCGTTCATCGTTCGGTACCAATTTCACCGTTTCCATCGAAGCCGCCGAAGGCGTGACTACTGGCATTTCCGCCGCCGACCGCGCGTTGACCATTCGCAAAGCCGTCGCGTTGAATGCCAAACCCGAAGACATCGCACAGCCCGGTCATGTGTTTCCGGTCATGGCGCGTCCGGGCGGCGTGCTGGTGCGGGCAGGACACACCGAAGCCGGTTGCGACCTCGCGGCATTGGCGGGTTTGACGCCAGCCACCGCAATCTGCGAAGTGATCAATGAAGACGGCACGATGGCGCGTCTTCCCGATCTGGAAAAATTCGCTCAAAAGCACGACCTTAAAATCGGCACCATTGCCGATCTGATTCGCTATCGCAGCAAAAACGAAAACCTGCTGAAGCGCGTGGCGCATCGACCATTGGAAACTGCGGAAGGTTTGTTCGAGCTTTATGTGTACCGCGACACCATCACCGACGAAACGCATCTGGCGTTAGTGCACGGCACGCCCGAACCTGATCAAGAAACGCTGGTGCGTGTTCACGAACCCATCTCGGTGATGGACTTTCTCGACGAACAAAGCGGTCGCCACGCTTGGGGTATTTTCCCAGCGCTGCGTAGAATGAAAAAAACCAAAGCGGCGGTGATGGTGCTATTACATCGTTTGGAAAGTGCGCAGGATTTACGCCGCCGCGCCACCAACGGTAATCGCAAAAGCGATACCTCTTTTGATTTGCGTGACTACGGCATCGGCGCGCAAATTCTGATCGATCTGAATGTGCGTAAAATGCGCCTGCTTACCCGCGAACGCAAGATGCCGAGCATGAGTGGTTTTGGGCTTGAGGTGACGGGGTTTGATACGCCCGAGGATTAAGTTTTGAAAACGCGTTTCTGCTCCGCCGTCATTCCCGCGAAGGCTGGAATCCAGAAATATTGGCCACGTTGACTGGATTCCCGCTTTCGCGGGAATGACGCCACAGAAATAAAAATTACTTTTATTTTGTCCAATTATTTAAGAACTTAATTGTATTTTATTAATAATCAATGAGTGACCCCATGGAAATTTTTGAACTCCCCACCAGCAACAGCGCCGCTGAAATGAGTATCGGCATTGTGTTGTCCCGTTTCAACGGAGAAATCGGCGAAGGTTTACTGAAAGGCGCGCTGCGCTTCCTGCATGAAAACGGTGCCGACCCCGAAATGATCGCACTGGTGCGCGTCCCCGGCGCGCTGGAAATTCCCTTTGCACTGCAAACGCTGGCACAAACCAACGCCTATGATGCGCTCGTCGCGCTCGGCACCGTCATTCGCGGTGAAACCTATCACTTCGAGATCGTCAGCAACGAATCGGCACGCGGTATCAGTCAGGTTGCGCTCGATTTCAACATTCCCATCGGCAACGGTGTATTGACCTGCAACAACGACGAGCAAGCGCTCGAACGCATGGAGCAAAAAGGTTATGAAGCGGCCTGCGCTGCAGTGGAAATGGTCAACATGATTGACGCGCTGTGTGAAAGTGATTCCGATGACGACTAAGAAAGTCGATTTCATGGGGCGCAGACGCGCTCGCGCGTTGGTGCTGCAAGGACTTTACCAATATCACTTGACGCATAACAGCGTGGAATCCATTCGCCTTGATTTGCTCGACAGCCCGAACTATCCACGCTGTGATGAAGAATATTTCGATGCGCTCTGGCAAGGCGTCACCCATGATTCGCAAGCATTATTGACTGAACTCGCGCCGTACCTTGATCGTAATACTGATGCGCTATCACCGGTTGAGCAGGCGGTATTATTGCTCGCGGCTTGGGAATTGATTCACCGCCTCGAAATTCCGCACCGCGTAATCATCAACGAAGCGATCGACCTCACCAAAACCTATGGCGGCACCGATGGTCACAAATTCGTCAATGGTGTGCTGGATAAACTCGCGGCAAAGGTTCGTGGGACAAATGTTGATACAAAGGTTTGATTTCAGCTTCTGGCTTCAAGAATCTCCACCGCAGGCAAAGCCTTCCCTTCCAGAAATTCAAGAAATGCGCCGCCGCCGGTCGATATATAGCTGATGTCTTTTTCGACACCGAACTTGGCTATCGCTGCCAAGGTATCACCACCGCCCGCAATGGAAAATGCGGGGGACGCAGCAATGGCTTCCGCCAGCGCTTTGGTGCCCGCCGCGAACGCATCGAACTCGAATACGCCGAGCGGGCCATTCCAGACGATGGTTCCGGCACTATTCAGAATCGGAACGTAGGTTTTGATGGTTGCCATACCGATATCAAGAATACGGTCATCTGCCGCAACCCGATCAATCGCCTTGATTTCCGCACTGGCATCCGACGAAAACGTTTTGGCGCAGGCAACATCCACTGGCAGCGGAAACTTGCCGGGGAAATCATGCAGCAGGCTTTTCGCTTCGTCGACCAGTTCCGGCTCGGCAAGCGATTCGCCCACCGGACGCCCCTGCGCCAGCAAAAAGGTATTGGCAATACCGCCACCGACGATAAGCGTATCGACTTTCTCGGCCAATGTCCGCAGCACCGTCAATTTGGTCGAAACCTTGGAACCGGCAACAATCGCCACCAGCGGACGTTTCGGCGCGGACAGCGCACGCGACAATGCGTCCAGTTCCGCCGCCATCAACGGCCCCGCACAAGCTACCGGCGCATATTGCGCGATGCCGTAGGTGCTGGCCTGTGCACGATGCGCCGTGCCGAATGCGTCGTTCACGTACACATCACACATCGTTGCCATCGCTTTCGACAGCGCTTCATCGTTGCTTTTCTCGCCGACATTCAAACGGCAGTTTTCCAACATCACCACATCGCCCGGGCGCAACGCATCCTGCCAGGCGCGATCTTGCACCCAGTTGCTCACCAGCGGCACCGGACGCTGTAGCAACCCACTCAACCGCGCCGCTACCCGCGCCAGCGAAACGCGCTCGCTCCATTCGCCCTCCTTGGGGCGCCCCAGATGCGAAGTCACCATCACCGCAGCGCCACGCGCCAGCGCATCCCTGATCGCTGCCAACGAAGCGCGGATGCGGGTATCGTCGGTAATCGCGCCGACATCGTTCTGCGGCACATTCATATCAGCACGAATGAAAACGCGCTTGCCTTGTACATCTATTTCGGAGAGTCGTTTGAAGTTCATGGTGTTATCTGCATTGTGAAATCATGAATCTTTCTTGTGAACACTTCCAGCGTCTTCAATTATTTTCTGCAACCGACTTTTAACTTCTGGAGGCGCCATTTTTGCTTCTTTGACACAGATGTCCAAAACTTTTTCATGCTGGCGCATGTTCATGTCTAGCGACAATTTTGCCATGTTGCCGATAACAAGCTCACCGACATCACCATCCGTTTTGAAAGACAACGTGGAAATGACCCTTTTAACGTACTTCTCATCGCCTGATGCCATGAAAGCGCCCCAAAGCATATCCAGAACAGTTGGAGAATTTATTGGAATCTCCTCAATACGTTCGACCGGCTTTTTGATTTGCTCAATTTGCTCATCCTGACAACCATCACTGCCAACAAGTTCCTTGAACAACTGCTCCCTTCCCGGAATATCTGCAAAAAGCAAGGCTACTTTATAGCATTTTTTTTCGCTTTCAGAGTAATCCTTGACTATCCTTATGATCTTCTCAGCATCTTCAGGCCTCTTCTCAAAAAGTACCGAAAGAAAAACGCCCATGGGAACAATTACAGCATTATCCGTACCGCACAGCTTTTTGGACTTTACAATATCCTCCAGCATTTCCGGCCTTGGATCTTTGTAATAATACATCGCCCATTCAATAACCTCTTTCTCACTCAAGTCGGCAGCCAATACCCAATTGCAAAAAAGAAAAGGAATCAATAATCCTGCAAAGCATCTGAATATCTTCATGTTTGCTTTCCGCTTCTTCAAGTGTTTACTTTGCAACCATCAACGCCAGCGTCGTGTCGATCATCCGGTTGGAGAAGCCCCATTCGTTGTCGTACCAGCTCGATACCTTCACCAGTCTGCCACTGACCTTGGTCAAGGTGGCATCGAAGATCGACGAACGCGGATCGTGGTTGAAGTCGATCGACACCAGCGGTGCGTCGTTGTAGCCGAGAACCCCCTGTAATGCACCGGTACTCGCCGCCTGCTTCATGATCGCGTTGACTTCTTCCGCTGTCGTATCACGCGCGGCGATGAATGAAAGATCAACCATCGACACGTTGATCGTCGGCACGCGCACGGCGAAACCATCGAGTTTTCCGGCCAGTTCAGGCAACACCAGCCCAACGGCTGCTGCCGCGCCGGTCTTGGTCGGGATCATGCTCATCGTTGCCGAGCGTGCGCGGCGCAGATCGCTGTGGTACACGTCGGTCAATACCTGATCGTTGGTGTAAGAGTGGATCGTCGTCATCAGTCCGTTCACCAGCCCGATCTCACGATGCAGCGGCTGAACAACAGGTGCCAGACAATTCGTCGTGCACGATGCGTTGGAAATCACGGTATCGCTCGCCTTCAGCGTCTGATGGTTGACACCGTACACGATCGTTGCGTCAACATCTTTGCCGCCCGGTGCGGAAATAATCACTTTCTTCGCGCCCGCCCGCAAATGCGCGCCCGCTTTTTCCTTGCTGGTGAACAAGCCCGTGCATTCAAGCACCACGTCAACCCCCAGCGCGCCCCACGGCAATTGGGTCGGATCGCGTTGTGCCAGCACCTTGATCCGGTCTCCATTGACCACCAGCGCATCGTTGTCAACAACCACCTCACCGGGAAACTTTCCGTGCACGGTATCGTAGCGCGTCAGGTGCGCGTTGGTTTCCGGGCTGCCGAGATCGTTGATGGCGACGATTTCAATCGGCGCTTTTTTTCCACTCTCGTAATAAGCGCGCAGGATATTGCGGCCGATGCGGCCATAGCCATTGATGGCAACTTTGATGGTCATGAAAAGCCTCTTTTATCAGGAAATATTCAATACGCGGCGCACCTTTGCCACCACGTTCTCAACCGTGAAACCGAAATAGGCAAACAGCTTGTCCGCCGGTGCCGATTCGCCGAAGCTGTCGATACCGATCACCGCGCCGCGCGCATTGTCTGCCGCACCGACGTAGCGGTGCCAGTAATGCGTCACCCCCGCTTCAATGGCCAACCGCGCTATTCCCGCAGGCAGCACGCCGTGTCGATAATCCGCATCCTGCTGGTCGAACAACTCGCAACACGGCATGGAGACAACGCGCACCGCGATCTGCTCTCTGGCGAGCGTTTCGCGCGCTGCCATCGCCAACGCAACTTCCGAACCCGTTGCCATGATGATCACGCGTTTTTCGGTTGCATCAGGGAAATCGTCAAGCACGTAACCACCGCGTGCGATGTTTTCTACAGCTTGCTGGCTACGCTTCATGAACGGTACGTTCTGGCGCGTGAACACCAGCGTGCTCGGGCCGTTGCGTCGTTCAATCGCTGCGCGCCAAGCGGCGGCTGTTTCCACCGTATCACAAGGACGCCAGACGTGCATGTCGGGAATCATGCGCAGGCTCGAAACCTGCTCGATGGATTGGTGCGTCGGCCCGTCTTCACCGAGGCCAATGGAATCGTGTGTGAACACACCAATCACGCGCTGCCTCATCAATGCTGCCATGCGCAACGCGTTGCGTGCATAATCGGAAAACGTCAGGAACGTCCCCGCGAATGGAAGGTAACCACCGTGCAGGGCAACGCCATTGGCAATCGCGAACATCGCAAACTCGCGTACCCCGTAATGGATGAAATTACCATCGCCGTCATCGGTCAGGCTCCGGCTTTTCGACCAGTTGGTGAATACCGAGCCGGTCAAATCCGCCGAACCGCCGAGGAATTCGGGCAACCACGCAGCAAAGGCTTCGATCGCCTGTTGTGATGCCTTGCGCGTGGACACCGTTTCACCCTTGTCGTTCTGTTTCGCGATGAAGTCTTCGGCATTGATTTCAAAATCTTCCGGCAACTCGTGCTTCATGCGCCGCTCGAATTCATGCGCCAGATCGGGATAAGCCGCGCGATACGCCTCAAAACGTTGGTTCCATTCCGCTTCTACCTTGTTGCCTGCGGTACGCGCATCCCATGCTTCACGAATCGTCTCGGGAATTTCAAACGGTGCGTACGGCCAGCCCAAAGCCTGCCTCGTCGCCGCAACTTCGTCTTTGCCCAGCGGCGCGCCGTGCGTATCCGCCGTTCCGCCTTTGTGCGGCGCACCTTTGCCAATAATTGTTTTGCAGCAAATCAGCGTCGGCTTTTCTGTTTCTTTCCGTGCGGCACGGATCGCCTGATCTACCGCTTCAACATCATGCCCGTCCACATCACGCACCACGTGCCAGCCGTACGCCTCGAAGCGTTTGGCCGTATCGTCGGTGAACCAGCCTGCGACGTTGCCGTCGATGGAGATACCGTTGTCGTCATAAAGCGCGATCAGCTTGCCGAGCTTCCAGGTACCCGCGAGCGAGCACGCCTCGTGCGAAATGCCTTCCATCAGGCAACCGTCGCCGAGAAAAACATAAGTATGGTGGTTGACGATGTTGTACGCAGGACGGTTGAATTGCCGTGCCAGCATTTTTTCTGCCAGCGCCATTCCCACCGCGTTGGCCAACCCCTGCCCGAGTGGGCCGGTTGTCGTTTCCACGCCAGGCGTCACCCCCATCTCAGGGTGACCCGGCGTTCTGGAATGCAATTGGCGGAAGTTTTTCAGGTCATCCAGCGTAACATCGTAGCCAGTCAGATGGAGCAAGCCGTACAAAAGCATTGAACCATGCCCGTTCGAGAGAACAAACCGATCCCTGTCATGCCACTGCGGATTATCCGGATTGTGTTTGAGGTGCCGCTGCCAGAGTGCAACGGCAACGTCCGCCATACCCATCGGCATGCCCGGATGACCGCTTTTGGCGGCTTCCACGGCATCAATTGCGAGAAAGCGCAAGGCGTTGGCGAGATCGGAAGATGAGACATTGCTCATGATGCGATTTTTCCTTGGTGAAAAGATAAGAGCTTACCGCATTCGCCATTTTTTGGGGCTTTCTCGGTTAGTTTTGCCACCATTTTGAACAACGTGGTCGCCCTGCTTTTGGCCATTTTATTTCGATGGAATAATTTTCATGAAGATGATGCATTTCCATTCTATTTATGCGATAATTCGAACCCCTTCGGCGTGTCCGGAGGTTTGTGGGTGCCCTTCTGCTCGACGGCATGAAATATTTTCTTGTCCCGGGGGTGGGGCTTTTTCCTTTATAGGAGGGGATACTTATGGATGGAATCCATCTGTTAGGAGAGTGGTATGGCTGCCCTGCCCACACGCCGGAATTTACCCGTGCCGAGGCGTTGCGCGAAGTCTGCTTGAAAGCGGTCGAGGCTTCAGGCCTGACCATTGTTGGAGAAAAGTTTTATCAGTTTGAGCCGCATGGCGTAACCGGTGCCGTCATTCTGGCAGAATCGCACATGGCAATTCATACTTGGCCGGAATCCGGCTTTGTCACAGTCGACGTGTACGTATGCAATTACACGACCGACAATACCGCCAAAGCGCAAAAACTGTACGACCTGCTCGAAGCCGCGTTGAAACCGGCGCGAGCACATTCGCAAAAAATCATGCGCGGAGGTCTGGATGAGCAACCCAAAGTTGCCTGACGCATCGCTGCCCGAACACGCGATGATTGAAACCTTAACCCCCGACTGGGGGTTTTTCATAGCATCGCGCCAGCAGCACGAAGCGTTTCATTCCGGCCTGCAAGCTGTTGAGGTACATGATACGAAATCGTTCGGTATGCTTTTCCGCCTCGATGATCATTTCATGACCTCGGAGAAAGACGAGTTTTTCTACCATGAGAATCTCGTCCACATGGCCGCCATCACGCACGACAATCCCAAAAACGTATTGATCGTTGGCGGCGGCGACGGCGGTTCTGCTGAAGAGTTGCTCAAACATCCATCCATCGAACATATCACGCTGGTGGAAATCGATGCGGCAGTCGTTGATATTTCCCGTCGCTATCTGCACAAGGTTCATCGCGGCAGCCTTGATCATTCAAAATTGACGCTGAAAATCGAAGATGGCTTCGCTTACATCAAAGAATCAACGGAATCGTTCGATCTCATTATTCTCGATTTGACCGACCCGGGCGGCCCGTCAACACTGCTGTACACGCCGGAGTTTTACCGCGCCTGCGCCGAACGTCTCAGCGAAAATGGCATCATGACGTTGCACATCGCCAGCCCGATCGCAACGCCGGAACAAATCCGTCACACATTGGTGCAACTGCGCGGCGCGTTTCGTCACGTTGTTCCTTATTTGACTTCGATACCACTTTACGGCGGCATGTGGATGATGGCGTTTTGTTCGAACCATTCAACGCCACAAGCATTATCGGAAAACGAAGTCGAACAACGCATCCGTGACCGCCACATCAAGAATTTGCAGTATTACAACGGTGCAATGCACCGCGCCGCGTTGGCGCTGCCGAATTTCGTGCGCGCCATCGTCGCATAATGGCACAAAGTCTGCTCTTGAAACTTCAGGAAGTTGCCTTATTTAGTGGGTATGACATCTTTAACAATGTCCACGACGGAGGGTATCATGCAACGTTTCATTGACGCCATGCGCGACGCCGATTTTGTTTTCATCAATGGCGAAATTTTCGAGACGCGCTATCTGCGCATTCCCGATGAGACAACGCATGTTGACGATATCGTTCTGGAAGCGCAACGCGACGATAACGAAATTGAACTAACGCGCTTGGATATTGACCAAGCGCAAGCGTTGGAGTCGGGCTTTTTCCGCCTGAAAAGCGGGATGGTGATTCGATTTATTACTGCCAACACCGTTCATTAAAAAACGGCTACACGCGAGTCATACCGCGTTGAAATCCTTCTCAAAATGCTCATTTACCTTTTGGTAAACTGCGCTTTTTCATCGAATTTCGCCTTGCCTGACCCGCGTTCGCTCGTTTTCGAAGTGTAATGAATATTTACTGCTGATTCCTGAAGTTAGGTGCGGGTTTTGCGTTTGATATCCACAATCACCGACGCCTCATATTGTTTCCAGCGAATTGTAATCACGTACGGGCGATCACGCACGATTCCTTTGAGCTTTTTGGCTTCTTCTTCACCCATCGTCAGTGGCACCGACACTTCCATGGTTTCACCGAAATACTGTCGCGCATTGCCCGCCAGCGTGTTAGCAATTTCGCCCACCGCGTCAAGCAACTGATCATCGCCTTGGCGCGCTTCATTCATAACCTGTAAAAGGCGGGACAGCAAAAAACGATCCGCCGAAAAATAAATCGCGCCGTAATAGCCGCCAGAAATCTTGATCATGCCGGTGAATTCGAAAACCGGCAAAGCATGCGCGCCATCGGTTAGATAAGCAGCACGAATTTCGGCTTTTTGTCCCGTGATTTGAAGAAAATATCGACTGACCGCTTCGACAAAAACCTGAATTTCGTTTTCGTCAATATCACTTAATGCAGTTACATCCGTTGCCATGTCATCCCATTATCTCTAAAAGAGCGTGTATTAATTGTTCGTCGTTGAAGGGTTTGTACAAAAAACCCTTTGCTCCTTTTTTCAATGCCTTAATCGCCGTCGCCTTATCGCTCAATGCGGAGATAATCAAAATATTGGTATCTGGATTGAGTGTTGTCATGGCCTCGGTACTCTCAACGCCATCCATTTCCGGCATGGTCAAATCCATCGTCACCAACTCCGGCATATGTTGCTGAAACAGAACGACCGCTTCGGCGCCGTTTCTCGCCATCCCGACGATCTGGATTTCAGGCAATCGCGGATCCGACAAAATACGCGCAATCCGGCTGCGGATAATACTGGAATCATCGACTATTAACAATTTCACTTTTCAAACATCCCGTAAACGACGTTTTTACTCTTGATATTTTCGCATGATTGAATGATGGTTCGCGTGTTACGCTTCAAAGTAAACTCGAAACTCCGTGAATTCTCCAACCTTGCTGTCAAGCACCAATCTGCCGTTGATCTTCAAGACCCTTTCTGAAATCACATCCATGCCGACGCCACGTCCGGCATCGCGATCAGCATCACTTGCCGTCGAGAACCCCGGTTCAAATATTTGCATCACCAATTCTTTTGCACTCAGGCTATTGGCTTGATCGGCAGTCATACGTTCCGAGTTGATCAGTTGTTCACGAATACGCTGTATTGAGATACCGCGACCGTCGTCACGAACGAAAAATTCATATTGATCAGCAACATCCGCCCCATGACAGGCAATCTGAATCAAGCCTTGTGGCGGTTTGCCCAACTCCTGTCTTTCTTGCGGCGTTTCGATGCCATGTTTGACGGCGTTGCGCACCAACTGAATCGCGATGCTGTTCAGTTCGCGCACGATGCGACGCGGCAACGACCCCAGGTCGGCGACATCGAACACCACGGCGACATCTTTGCCATCGTCCGAAGCGATACGCTGCACCAGCGGCTCCAGACTTTCTTTGAATGCGGTTTCCGCACGCTCTTCGACGCTGACCGCCGATGCTTCCGTTGCCGCCGTCAGTTTGTCCGCCGAGCGCGTGACAATACCGAGGATCGACGTCAGACGGTCATAGAAACCTTCCAGCAGCACCGCAACGCGCACCAAGTCTTCGCCGCGCATTTCACCACGCTCGCGCATCATGACCAACTCTTTTTCAAAATTGTGCGCGTATGATTCAAACATTTCCGCACCCAACGCCGCCGCTTCGCCCTTGATGCCATGGATTGCACGCATGATGAACGCCAGAAGATGCATGCGGCCTTCCTGCGAATCGTCATCGTTGCGCAGGCGTTCGTTGATCTGCTCCAGAACGTTCTTCGTGGTGTTGAAGAATTGATGCAGCGTTTCCGGTTCCTTTTGCAGCAGATTGAGTAACACTTCCACTTCCTTGCGAGAGCGATCTTTCGCTTCTTCAAGTTGCCGCTCCAAATTCACGCGCTCGGTAACGTCCTGCACGGTCACCAACAAGTGCGAAATTTCGCCGGACTCAAGCACACGGTTGAAGTTGAAGTTCAGATAGTGCTTGACGCCTTGATCATCTTCGACCTCGACCTCGTTCAACGGGTTCAGATCGGCGACCAATGATTCTTTGACACGATCACCGAACAGCAGTTCAATGTAGTCGTGGGCATTATCGTAAACCGTCTGCGACACCATTGATTTCAGGATCGGTAGGAACAGCATATCGGCCTCAATGTTTCGTCGCAACACCTCACTCAACGATTCCGAAAACTGCGACCCTACCTTGTATTCCGGGTCAATCAGGAACAAGCCTTCCTTCACCGTTGCCAGAATATCCGTAGTTTCGCGTCGCGCTCTTGTCAGTTCGCGATCACCGCGCACCAAGTCGGAAATCGATTTGAACAAGGTGTACATCACGTTGATCAACGCGATAGTCAGACCGACGATCTGAATCAACCGCAGACGCTTCGCCCGGTTGTCCGCCACGAATTCAAGATCGGTGGTCAGATCGTTCATCAAGCCGAGAATTTTCAGATTATTTTCCCGTGCATACGTCGCGGCAGCAGCAAGCTCCCCATCCGTAAAGTTATTGGCGTAAGCAACTTTTTCGCCCTCTACATAATCGAACTTAATCGTACCGTCAGCACGTTGAAACAGCGGTCGCAATTTCTCAAGATAAGGTCCCCAGAGTTCATATGTTTCCCGAACAAACTCTTCCGACTTCGGTGTTTCAACCTGCACCAGAAAAACCGGCTTCAAGTCACCACCGCGTACTGTCGCACCATCGCGGAATCCGCGTAGCGTCTCGTTGAACAGTGGTACCACAAAACGAAGCTCGCTGAGCGAAGCAAGATCATCATTAATTGGAACACCATCGCGGGCGTCGTCCTGCAGAAGAAGCAGGGCTTTTGTCGTCCGCTGCGACAACATCCGCTGCCGCCCGGACAGGTTGATCGAAACCGCCGATTCCGCGATCCGGAATGAGCTGTAAAAGTTGGTTCCCATCACGCCGATGTCGCAAATGGCGAAAATCGTCACCGCGATAATAATGGCGCGGTATTTCCGTAAAATTAACCAAGTCGTTGATGTCTTTGCCACGTTTTCTCTCCCTGGCTCGTTGGGGGTCGGAGGGTGTGTTTATTGAATTGAATAGCTTTGCGAATTATGTTAATCAGATTTTACAATAAATGCATGACGCTTGTGCGTTACCTTATCCGAACTGTGCTTATTTCGACAAGCTTTTTCGCACAAATTTTGTCCCTTTTTTTGAACATCTGTCTTATCCGTTATATTTTGGCATTCCAGATAAGAAATTTTCCAGAAATTTTCATTTTCTCTTCATATTTACCGAATAGCATTGGCTTTTTCTGCTCTCAATCAGAAATAGCAACGTGATTCGATATTATTACCGATATTACCTGTAACCGCCTATAATTACCCGATTTTCTTCATGACTTTTGACACATTCCTCATCGCGGTAATCCTTGGTCTTGTCGAAGGATTAACCGAGTTCCTGCCGGTATCCTCGACGGGGCATTTGATCGTTGCAGCCTCTTTGCTCGACTTCTCGGGTGAGCACAGCATCACCTTCTTCATCGCCATTCAACTGGGGTCGATCCTTGCGGTATGCTGGGAGTTCCGCAAACGTCTCATCCACATTGCTCTGACTCTGGGCAGCGAAAAAAATTCACAAAGATTGGTATTCAACCTGTTGGTCGCCATGATGCCTGCTGTTGTCATTGGTGTCATGATCAAGCACTTTCTGGAAACGCATCTATTTTCGCCCGTGCCTGTCGCTTGCGCATTGATTGTGGGCGCACTGATTATTTTCATCGCCGAAAAACGCTATACCGCCAATCCGCAAAAGATTTACATTCATTCGCTCGACGACATCGGCTGGCGTGACGCGCTCAAAGTCGGGCTCGCGCAATGTCTGGCCATGATTCCGGGCACCTCCCGCTCTGGCGCGACCATCATCGGAGCGCTCTTTTTCGGCTTTTCCCGCGTCGCCGCAACCGAATTTTCGTTCTTTCTCGCCATCCCTGTCATGTTTGCTACCACGGTTTATGCACTTTACGACACACCCGCACCTTTGCAAAGCGAGCACTGGTTGTTTCTTGGCGTTGGCTTTATCAGCGCGTTCATTTTTGCGTTCTTGTGCGTGCGTTGGCTTTTGCGTTACATCAGTCGCCATGACTTCAAAATTTTTGCGTGGTACCGATTGGCGTTCGGGTTGTTTATTTTAGTGACAAGCGGCAGCGGCTTGATTCAGTGGTAATCGGTACTATTTATTAAATATTAATGGTACCGGACGCGGCATTTGCCGCGTTCTTTTCTTGTTTTTTCGTTTTGGAGTTCTCATATCATGCACTTCATGGCGCGTACTTTATTCATCTTGACGATCGGATTGTTTTCCATGGCCTCTCTCGCTTCCACACCCTCCCTACCCAAAGGCGTCACTGCCGGCTCCAACGTTGAAGGCGTTGCCGCTTATACGCTAACCAACGGTCTGCGTGTTTTGCTCATCCCCGATGACAGCAAGCCCACAACCACGGTCAACATTACGTATCTCGTTGGCTCGCGGCATGAAAGCTATGGCGAAACCGGCATGGCACATTTGCTCGAACATCTGTTATTCAAAGGCACCAAAACACACGGCAACATTTTTGAAGAATTGGGACGGCGCGGCATGCGATTCAACGGCTCCACTTATTTCGACCGCACCAATTATTATGAGACCTTTCCTGCTAGCGAAAGCCAACTCGCCTGGGCTCTGGACATGGAAGCAGACCGCATGGTCAATGCCAATATTTTGCGTTCCGATCTTGACACCGAAATGACCGTGGTGCGCAACGAATTCGAGAATTGGGAAAACAATCCTCAGCTTGTGCTGTGGGGCAAAATGCAAGCGACAGCGTTCGACTGGCACAACTATGGCAATCTGACCATCGGCGCACGTTCCGACATTGAAAACGTTGATATTGACCGTTTACGCGCTTTCTATAAAAACTATTATCAACCCGACAACGCCGTGCTCATTGTATCGGGCAAATTCGATGTCCATAACGCGTTGAAAAAAATTGCTTCTACATTCGGAAAAATCCACAAACCCGCGCGCGTGCTGCCCAAACTGTATACACAAGAACCCATTCAGGAAGGCGAGCGCAGCGTGATCGTGCGCCGCAGTGGCGGTACACCATGGGTCGGTGCTTTGTTCCACACCGTATCAGGCTCTGACCCCGACAGCGCCGCGCTCGAAGCCTTTGGTGAGATCATGACCGTTGCACCATCGGGACGTTTGTATCAAGCGCTGGTTGCAGCGCACGAAGCCGGTACCGTCAACGCCTGGAGTTTTTCGCTGCGCGATCCGGGTATGATCATTTTCTGGGCGCAGCTCGCCCCCGATGATCGTATTGATCGCGTCAAAAAAATCATGTTTGAAACTTTGTACGAAATCAAAAGCGCGCCGATCACCGAAGAAGAAGTGGATCGCGCCCGCGCCAAAGCCAACCGGGAATTCAACCGTTTGCTGCGCGATCCGGAAAGTTTTGCCATCGCACTTTCGGAATCCATTGCACAAGGCGATTGGCGCTTGTTTTTCATCCAGCGCGACCAATGGCGCAAGCTAACCGCGCAGGATATACAGGATGTCGCGATGCGTTATCTGAAACCATCCAATGTCACCGTCGGCGAATATCTCCCGCTCAGTGATGTTGCGCCGGAAACCGTGCGCGCACCGAGTGCACCGATCATCGACTTGGCGCAAATTGTCAAAAACTACAAAGGTCACAGCGCATTCGCCTCTGGTGAAAGCTTCGACCCGTCGTTCACCAATCTGGAAACGCGTACCGAACGCGTCGCGTTGCGTGACGGCTTCACCACGGCGTTTCTACCCAAGAAAACGCGTGGCGAAGCCGTGCGCTTTCAGCTGCGTCTTGACTGGGGTGATGCCGAAAGTTTGAAAGGCCAAGCCAATGCCGGACGCCTTGCCGTCGAGATGTTGTCGCGCGGTACGCAACAGCGAGACCGCCAAGCCTTCGATGATGCCATCGACCAACTCGAAGCACGCTTGACCTTCAGCGGTGACGCCACCGGCGTTTATGTGTCCGGCGAAACCGTGCGCGAACATTTGCCCGAATTATTGGCGTTAACAGCAGAGGCGTTGCGAACGCCTGCGTTTGCGCAAGACGAATTCGATAAACTTATTCGCAGGCAACTCACCAGTATCGAATCGACGCGTTCCGACCCACAGTCGGTTGCTGCGCTGGCATTGCGCCGTCACACGCGCCCTTACCCCGCCGACGATGTACGCTATACGCCAACGTGGGACGAAGAAATCGCAACATTGAAAAACACTAAACTCGATGAAGTCAAAGCGTTTCACCAGCGCTTTTACAGCGCCAATCACATCGAACTCGCTGTCGTCGGTGACTTCGACAGCAAAGAGATCGCTGTGCAAGCGAAAAAACTGTTCGGTGACTGGAGCAACAAAACGCCTTACCAACGCGTGAGTGACCCTTATCGCAGCGATATTCCCGCCAAAGAACTGCGCGCTGAAACGCCCGACAAAGCCAACGCCGTACTCATGGGCAGTCTCGCGATACCATTGAACGATCTGCACGAAGATTTTGCCGCACTGCTCGTCGCCAACCAGATGCTCGGCGCTTCAACCACCGCGCGTCTGCCCAATCGTCTGCGCACGCAAGACGGTTTGAGCTACAGCGTCGGCTCCGCGTTGCAGCCGGGAACACGCGATGACAACACGCGCTTTATCGTCTATGCCATTTTCGCGCCGGAAAATCTGCAACGGGTGCAAAAAGGTTTTCGCGAAGTGCTCAAACAATCGGTTAGTGAAAAACCATCGGAGAAAGAAGTTGCGGACGCCAAAGAATCACTGCTGCAAGAACGGCAAATTGCGCGCGCGCAAGATCGCATACAAACCGCCAGTCTCGTCTCGCAACTTTATCTTGATCGCACCTGGAAAACATCGGCACAACACGACGAAGCTATCGCAAACGTCAACGCAGACGACATCGCCCGTGTGCTGAAAAAATACCTTGTGCTCGATAAAATGGTTTACTCCATCGCCGGTGACTTCGCCAAAAATCGTGCCACCCCATGACGCCACTCGATGCCCGCGCCACCGCCTTCATCATCCCCGACTGGCCGGGCAAGCCGTCTGACGTTCATGCGTTTACCACCACGAAGCAATTACCGAGTAGCGCCAAAATTGCGCCACGCACTCATTGGCAACCCGGCGCGCACGAGCGCGGCAATACCATCGAAAATGATTTCGCGGCACATGGTTGCCCGCTAAACCATTTTCTTCCCGCGCCGCCGCTGTGGCTCAATCAGGTGCATGGCGTCGATGTTTTTGAAGCAAATGCTGCGAACGCTCTTTCGGCACGCGCGCAGCCGCCGCACGCCGACGCGTCATTCACACGCGAAAAAAATGTCGTGCTTGCCATTCTCACCGCCGATTGTTTGCCCGTGTTGATCGTCGATCGAGAAAGCGAAACCATTGCTGCTGTTCACGCCGGTTGGCGTGGGTTGGCAGCAAATATTCTGGAAAACACGATGCAACGTGCGGCGCTTCATCCCGAACATTCAACTGTTTGGCTTAGCCCCGCCATCAGCAGCCGTGCTTTTGAAGTTGGCGAAGATGTTTTCCACGCCTTCGATGCCGAACACGATGCGGAAGCAGCAGCATGCTTCGCTGTTAATGAAAAGGGGCGCTGGCGAGCGGATCTTTATGCGTTAGCGCGCTTGAAATTGCGCCGTATCGGCATCACACAGATTCATGGCGGTGAATACTGCACATACACCGATGCACAGCGTTTTTATTCTTACCGCCGCCAGCGTGATCAGGGAAGAATAGCGACTTTTATCTGGCGCTCTTGATCGGTATCAAAAATCAGATGACAGAAATCAACCCCTTGCACCATCAAGGAATCACTGATTAATGTTGCGAATGCGGGTAAGAAAAAGCGGAATTCTGACGAAAAGCGCCGTTTGCTTTAAGGTAAATGAGCATTTTGAGGAGGATTCCAACGCTGTATTGCTCGTGCGCAGTCATTAGAGCGTTTTTGATTTAATACTTTACACTCCTGTGGTAGTCTATCCGTATGG
>DAISYG010000015.1:0-35151 GCA_036825435.1 Casimicrobiaceae bacterium
ACGCCCGAACCGCCGATCAGGCGGTTCGGGCATCCATTAACGATCGGCGGCTATTTTACCATCAACCCTCCGGCAAAAGTGTTGCAAACTATCCTACACAAAAACTTTATTGAACCTTTCTTACGAAATATGCTTGCCAATCAGGAAAGGGGGTATGGTATAGTCTTACTCAAGCGTCGCCGGGCTCTTATGTCGTGTTCCTGCTCGTTCGGCCAGTTTTTTGGGACTTAAGTTTTATTCTTTCAACAACCATTGATTAACGAAAAGGGGTAATACAATGAAACCTCAAAATTTTTTGAGAGCTTTGGTTTTTGCAGGTGCAGCGCTGGTCGCCTCGGTATCGATGGCACAGGCTGATCCTCAAAACAGCGGCTATACCATGTTTGGCTATGGCAGCGCAGAAGCCAACGTCTGGCGTAGTGGTCACTACGGCGGGCAAGTGGGCATTCAAGATACATTATGCTGGCGCACCGGTTTCTGGACGCCCGCAATGGCTGTCGCCGGATGTGATCCGGATCTCGTGAAGGTTGCAGAGCCGCAAGCAACACCACCGGCACAACCAACACCGCCGCCACCGCCGCCACCGGCTGTGCGTAAAATCTCGCTGGCTTCGAAGGCGCTGTTTGACTTCGATAAAGCCGAACTGAAACCGGCTGGCAAATCCGCGATTGATAGCGAAATCATCGCCAAACTGCCGGAAATTTCGACGATCGAATTGGTGCTCGTTACTGGTCACACCGACCGCATCGGTTCCGACGCGTACAACCAGAAACTTTCTGAGCGCCGCGCCGAAACTGTCCGTGCTTATCTGGTCTCCAAAGGTGTACCGAGAGACAAGATCGAAAGCCTCGGCATGGGTGAAAAACAGCCCGTCACCGGCAACAAGTGCACGCAGAAGAACCGCAAAGAGCTGATCTCCTGCTTGGCACCGGATCGCCGCGTTGAAGTTGAAATCAAAGGCGAAGCGAAATAAGCTTTCTTGATTCCGAACGAAACCCCGCTGATGCGGGGTTTCGTTTTTTGGGGAGCTCCTGATCATTACTGCGCACAAGCAATATAGCGTTGGAATTTTTATCAAAATACTCATTTCCATCCAAGTAAACTGCGCTTTTTCGTCAAATTCCGCTTTGTCTTGCTCGCGCTCGTGGCATTAATCCGCGGTTTCTTGGGTGCTATTCTTCCCTCACATTCCATCAAAAAATCATTATTCAAAAACATCTACAATTTAATCAAATGATTTAATTAATCGCTTGACTAAATCAATTGATTAATATACCATTTTGTTATCCATCCCAAAAAGGAACGGCAATGGAAACAACAAAGGATTTGGATCGCGGGGACGCTACGCGTCAAGTTCTGATCGAAGCCGCCATCACCATTTTCGCGCGCGACGGTTACCACGCCGCGAGGACCCGAGACATCGCCCAACAGGCGGGCGTCAACCAAGCGCTGATCAACTATCACTTCAAGAGCAAACAAGGTCTTTATCTCGCCGTGTTTGAATACATCATCGGCAGGATTCAGGCGCGCATTCTGCCAACCAAAAACAAGATACAGAAATTGCTAACACAGCACGATTGGCAAACGATGAATCTGCTGGAGCGCAAAACCCTGCTCGTTCCGTTTCTATTGGAAATCGCCGATGGTTTTCTGGACTTGTTGACCAGCGAAGAAACGGCGTCGTGGGCGCAACTAATCATTCGTGAACAACAGCAGCCGACCAGCGCGTTCGATTTCATTTACACCGCGTTTTTTGACTCGATTATCTCGGCAATTGTCGGGTTGATTCAACCTCTTCGCGATACGGGCAAGGAAGAAGCCACCATGATTGCCTTCACGGTTCTTGGACAAATGCTCATCTGGCGAGTCGGACGAGCCGGTATTCTCAGAAAGCTTGATTGGCAGACTATTGGTCGTGATGAACTGAAGAAAATCGAGTCCATTGTTTTTCGCAATATTGAAGCAATCGTATTTGCTCGGGAGGTTCACGATGAACGCTAAGAAACGAATCCTGCCCATGGTGTTCGTAATCGCCATCGCGGCGGCAGGGGGCTATCTCTGGAAAACCTATGGTGAATCCGATGCACCATTAACATTTTACGGCAACGTCGACATCCGCGAGGTGGAATTAGCGTTCCGACAACCCGGTCGTTTGATGACCGTCAAAGTCGAAGAAGGCGATCAGGTCGCGTCCGGCGATGTGCTCGCACTGCTCGACGACACACCCTACCGCGACGCACTCGCTCAAACCGAAGCAGAAGTGATGAAAGCGCAGGCGGAGCTGGATAAACAGGAAGCAGGCAACCGCGCACAAGAAATCAAGGCTGCGGAAGCTGCCGTGCGCGAAGCGCGCGCCGTGTTGCAGCAACGCGAATCGGATTTGAAACGGCAAACACAACTGGTCGAACAAGGCGACAGCAGTCACAAAAATCTGGAAGTCGTGCGCATGGATCGTGATGTTGCCGCCGCTTCGTTGGCTTCGGCGCTGGAAGCGCTTTCGTTGCAACGCGAAGGTGCGCGGGTTGAAGATATCGCCGCAGCACGGGCGCAATTGGAAGCAGCAAAGGCAAATCTTGCACAAGCACGCACCGCGTTGGATGACACTGTTTTACTCGCGCCCAGCAACGCCGTCGTGATGAGCCGCGTCCGCGAGCCGGGCAGCATGGTCACCAGCCAAGACGCCGTCTATACCCTGTCGCTGCGTAATCCCGTCTATGTCCGCGCTTACGTCGATGAACCATCGCTGGGCAAAATCGCACAAGGCGGACGCGTCACGATTCACACGGATTCTTCATCGAAAATTTATCAAGGGCAAATCGGTTTCATTTCGCCGCGCGCCGAGTTCACGCCCAAATCCGTGGAAACGGTTGATCTGCGCACCGATCTTGTTTATCGCTTGAGAATCACGGTGCTCAACGACGACGAGGCACTGAAACAGGGAATGCCCGTCACCATTCAACTGGTCGAAGACAATACATGACATGACTGCGCCCGCGATCAAACTGGATCATGTTTTTCGTCGCTTCGGCGATGTTCATGCATTGCATGACATCAACGCAGCGATTCTTCCCGGGCGATTAACGGCGCTGGCTGGCCCCGATGGCGCCGGAAAAACAACATTGATGCGTTTGATGGCAGGGTTGCTTATCCCAACGTCGGGGCATGTCACGGTCACCGGATTGGACACGACTGTGGGCAATGAAAAAATAGCATTCAACGTCGGCTACATGCCCCAACGTTTCAGTCTGTACGAAGACCTCACCGTGATGGAAAACCTGATGCTGTACGCGCAACTGCGCGGTGTTTCTTCGAATACCCATCAGGAAACCTTTCAGCGATTATTGGAATTTACCCGCCTGCAACCGTTCACCAAACGTTTGGCGGGTCGCCTGTCCGGCGGCATGAAACAGAAACTGGGACTGGCATGCGCGATGATGGCGTCGCCAAAAGTATTATTACTCGACGAACCGGGCGTCGGTGTTGACCCGGTCAGCCGCCAGGATTTATGGAAAATCGTCACCGACCTGACAGACGATGGCGTTGCCGTGGTGTGGGCAACTGCTTATCTGGATGAGGCGGAGCGATGTGAATCGGTGCTCCTGCTCAACGAGGGCCACATGGTTTTTTCGGGCGCGCCTGCAAAATTGACTTCCCAATTACAAGGCCGCAGCTTCATGCTTCGAGGCGTACACGAAAATCGTCGCGCTCTTTTGACGCAAGCGTTGAATTTGAGTAGCGTCGGCGACGGCGTCATTCAGGGCTCTTCGTTAAGACTGGTGCTACGGCGCGATAGTGATACCGAACAGATCGCCGCGCTGGCCGCTTCGTCGGGAGGAAGCATTCAACCAACATCGCCACGTTTTGAAGACGCGTTCATCGATTTGCTCGGCGATAACCCCGGCGGAACTTCCGTGCTGACCGAACAGATGACGCCCATTCCACCGCTCCACGAAGCCGCAGTGGAATGCATCGACCTTACCAAAAAATTTGGCGATTTCATCGCCACCGACCGCTCCACGTTTCGCGTGCATCAGGGTGAAATATTTGGGTTGCTCGGACCCAACGGTGCCGGCAAATCAACGACGTTCAAAATGTTATGCGGCCTGCTGCGCCCGACCAGCGGAGAAGCGCGTGTCGTCGGCATCAATTTGAGGAGCGCGCCCAAAGAGGCCAAATTGCAATTGGGGTATATGGCGCAAAAGTTTTCGCTCTACGGCTTGCTCAGCGTACGCCAAAACTTTGATCTGTTTGCAGGCATTTATGGCTTGAGTGGAAAAACGAAAAAAGAACGTATCGACGAAATGATCGAAACCTTCCAACTCTCACCGTATCTAAAACGTTCACCAAATGATCTTCCGCTCGGCTTCAAACAGCGATTGGCGCTGGCGTGTTCTTTCATGCATCGCCCCGCCGTCTTGTTCCTGGATGAACCTACGTCAGGCGTCGATCCCATGACACGACGCGAATTCTGGACGCACATCAACGGTCTTGTGCAAAAAGGCGTCACGGTTCTGGTGACCACGCACTTCATGGATGAAGCCGAATACTGTGATCGCGTGGCATTGATGGATCAGGCGCGCGTCATCGCGTTAGACACACCCGATCATCTGAAAGCGAGCGTGCGTCGAAGCGCGGAGGAAGAACCGACGATGGAACAGGCATTCATTCGTTTGATCGAAAAGACGGCTGCGACGCGTGCTTCCGAAAATGCAACCCCGGCGGAGGTCGCATGAGCGCAATGGACAGCCGCCGACGATTGACCACGTTGATATACAAGGAAAGCGTGCAGATTGTGCGCGATCCTTCGGCAATTTTTGTCGCGTTTGTTTTGCCGGTCATCCTGCTTTTTCTTTTTGCATACGCGGTATCGTTGGATATCCGCAAAATTCCCGTCGGTGTTGTGCAAAGTTCGGATACGCCCACAGCGCAATCTCTGGCGGCGGGATTTTCTGCCACGCGCTATTTTGCGGTCACGCCCATGCGCCACACCCAGCAAGCTCATGATGCGATCATCGCCGGAAAAATCCGCGGCTATATTGTCATCCCGCCTGATCTGGAAAGACGTTTGAGCGCGCATGAAAAAGAATCGCTGATTCAGGTCATCACCGACGGCGCGCAACCGAACACCGCCAAATTCGTCAGCGCTTACACACAAGGTATTCTGTCGCAATGGTTGGCGGATCGCGGGCAAATCACGCCGACCAAAATCGCCATCCAACCGCGCTTCTGGTTCAACGCCGAACTGGAAAGTCGCCGCGCACTCATTCCCGGCGCGATTGCCATCGTGATGACGATTATTGGCACACTGCTTACCGCGCTCGTCGTCGCCCGCGAATGGGAGCGCGGCACCATGGAAGGTCTGTTGTCCACCCCAGCGGGGATGACCGAAATTCTGATGGGAAAATTATTGCCTTATTTCGTACTCGGTCTGATCGCCACACTCGGCTCTGCCTTATTGGCGGTATTTGTTTTCAATGTGCCGTTAAGAGGCTCCTGGCTGACATTGCTTTTGTTGTCCGCCACCTTTCTGGTCCCGGCGCTCGGTCAAGGGTTGGTCATTTCCGTAGTCGCAAAAAATCAGTTCGTCGCCGCGCAGATGGCGGCGTTCACGGGGTTTCTTCCCGCCTTCTTGTTGTCGGGATTCATCTACGAAATTGAAACCATGCCGTGGCTGATTCGAGTGTTGACTTATATTATCCCGGCACGCTATTTCGTCGAATCGTTGCAGAGCGTTTTCCTGGTCGGCGACGTTTGGAGCTTGATGATTCCCGACATGCTTGCGATGCTCGTCATCGGCCTTGTTCTGTTTGCCATCGCGCGCTCGAAGAGTCGCAAGAGTCTGGAGGGTGCGTCATGATTTTCTCATTGCAATTGCGAGCGCAAATCGTCAAAGAGCTGCTAAGTCTTTTGCGCGACAAACGTGTGCGCATCATTCTCGTCATGCCGCCCATCCTGCAATTATTGATTTTCTCTTTCGCCATCTCCATGGACGTGCGCAATGTCACCGTGGCGGTTTATGATCGCGATGGTGGTTACTGGTCGCAGGAATTTATCAGTACCGTCGCCAATGCCCGTTTCGTCAAAACCGTTATCACCACCAATAGTCCACAAGCGCTGCAAGACAGCATCGACCGTAAAAAAGCATTATTGGCGATCTCGATCCCCGAAGATTTCTCGCGAAAGATTGCCTCGAAGGAATCTGGAGCGACACAGGTCATCATCGACGGCCGCCGCGCCAATTCGGGGCAGATCGCTTTCTCTTACATCGAGCAAATCGCACGCGATGTCGGCGTCAAAACGGAACCAGCGCCAACCGTGGCGACCCGTCATTTTTTCAATCCCAATCTCGACTTCCAATGGCTTGTTGTCCCTGCATTGTCAGGCATTATCGTCTTCGTCATCGCACTCATGACGGCAGCTCTCTCCATCGCCCGAGAACGCGAACTGGGTACCTTCGACCAATTATTGGTTTCGCCGTGTACCTCAATGGAAATCATTATCGCCAAGTGTGTTCCCAGTTTCATCGTCAGTTCGGCGCTTTCATTTCTGATGATATTCGCAGCGGTCTGGCTTTTTGGCGTACCCTTCAACGGCTCGTTCATCATGCTGATCATCGCCATGATGGTGTTCATCCTCTCCATCGTCGGCATCGGATTGGTCATATCGAGTTTTTGTTCAACGCAACAGCAGGCGATATTGGGCGTGTTTGGCGTGATGGTGCCGATGATTCTGATGTCCGGTTTCGCAACGCCGGTTGAGAACATGCCGGATATTCTGCAATGGCTCGCGCAGGCGATGCCGTTCAAACACTATCTGATCGTGATCCACGGCGTCTTTCTCAAAGACATGCCAATCATCGATATTTTCCACAACACCTGGCCGATGTTGCTGATCGCGAGCGTGACACTAAGCGTCGCGATTATTTCCGTACGGAGCAAATTGCAATGAATACGAAATTACAAGCCCTCCTCTTCGTCGCCATCCTGATAACCACGGGCTGTATCAGCGCTCCGCCTTACGAAGGTCCGCCCGAAACAGCGCTCAATCATGAGTGGACATTACAGGACGATGCAACCGAGCAAACAATCGACTTTGCCAGCGAGCAAAGTTTGGAACACTGGTGGGAAGCTTATGACGATGCGGCATTGACACGATTGGTCGAAGAAGGGTTATCTCACAATCAGGATGTTCGCTACGCCGTATTGAGAATTGAAGAAGCACAGGCCATTCTCAGCGGTGCGCAAAGTGGCCTCTGGCCTGTGGCAAACCTGGAAGGCAGCATGACGCGCAGCCGCACCAGCGAAAGCACGACATACATGAACGATATTTACCGGACGGTCAACAACGTCGGCGTCGGCGCGGCATGGGAAATTGATCTGTTCAAACGCATTCGTCACCACATCGCCGCGGAACAAGCGCGATTTGAAATGTTGCAGGAAGACGCACACGCCGTCGCGCTCAGCACCACCGGTGAAATCGCGCGCAGCTATTTCAGTCTGAGAAGCGCGCAGAACGAATTGTCCGCGCAGCAAAATATCATCACCTCGCTCGAAAACCTTCGCGGAATTGTCGCCCGCCGCGTGCAGAGCGGCGACCTGCCCGAAGCGGACATTCAAGTCATCGACGCTCGTCTGGTTTCGGCGCGGGCGAGTATTCCTGAAATTGATGCCCGCATCCGCATATATGCTCTGGCATTGAGCCTGCTGACAGGAGGACTGCCTGAAAAGGAATTGGAACTGACGAACAACGCTGAACCACAGCTATCCTTCCCTGCGATTCCCGTGGGCGCTCGCGCAGACATTTTGCGTCGACGGCCTGATATTCGTTCCGCCGAACGCCAGTTGGCGGCGAGTTATGCCGACACGGCTGCCGCCGTCGCCGAGCAGTTTCCGCAATTGACGATCAACGCGATGGGCGGTTTTGAAGCGCTGTCATCGGGGAGTTTGGTGCAAGCTGCCAACCGAACTTGGTCTATTTTTCCCTTTATTTCCTGGCGTATTCTGGACGGCGGACGCATTCGGGCAGACATCCATACTGCCGAAGCGCGGCAAAAGATGGCGGCGCTGGCTTATGAACAAGCCGTGCTCACCGCATTGAATGAAGCGGAAACATCGATGAATAACTATTATTACCAGAATCGCTCGCTCCAACACTGGCAAAATGCCGCCGCCGCGACCCAACAGGTGTTGCACAGTCAACAACGCCGTTTCAATGCAGGTGATGTGGCGATGGCCGATGTTCTCGAAGCACAGCAACAATTCGCCGAAGCGCAATATTCCCTTGCCATTACCCAGGGAAACACCGCCAACGCATTGGTTGATGTCATCAAGGCACTGGGCGGAGGCATGTAATGAATGTGTTCTAAAATAACGAGCGCGCTTTTTTGCTTGCCTCAATCGCCTCATGACGTACAATTCAATACGTTGCGCTCGCGCCCGTTATGCGCTGCTGACGCATAATGTCTTCCTCATTTTCCGAAAAACCTTTCCATGATTTCCACATTGCTTTTTGATTTCGATGGTACGCTGGCAGATACGGCAGCCAGTCTCGCGGCCGCGGCGAACCACGTTCGCCAGCAACATTCGCTGCCGCCGTTGCCCGCATCGGCGTACCGCTGTTATGCGTCGGGCGGCGTGCGCGCTCTGTTGCGTGTTGGTTTGTCGATCACGCCGGACGATGCCGGATTTGGGGAAGCGCGGCAGTGTTTTCTCGCTTATTACGCAGAGCATTTGGCGGAAGACATTTCGCTTTTTCCGGGCATTGCCGAATTGCTGGACGACATTGATGCGCGCCGGTTTCGCTGGGGCATTGTCACCAATAAAGCGATGAGCCTCGTCGTGCCCGTCGCCAAGCATCTCGGTATTGTCGAGCGTGCGGCGGTCATCGTGGCGGGTGACACTACGCCTTATTCGAAACCACACCCTGCGCCGCTTGTGCATGCGATGCGGCAAATCGGCGCAACACCCGCGCAGTGCATTTATATTGGCGACGATCATCGTGACATTCTGGCCGCGCATGCGGCAGAGCTGCCCGGCGTCGCCGTGCGCTGGGGCTATCACCCTCCGGACGACCCTATCGAAACGTGGAATGCTGATGCCTGCATCGATCATCCGCGACAATTGTTGCCATTGGTCGATACTTGGAATAAGCGTTGAACGGCAAATGCGCAATCCACTTGCCTTTTCGAGGATAGTTGTATAATCTGTTGCTTCTCGCTGTTTTGAATTGAATCGGAATAAACCGTGAATATTTTTTCGTTTCGTGCGCATCATCACCATCCTGAATAGTCTTTCAGGAGGTTATGCGCTGGAAGACACATTGATTCTTCCGGTGGCGACGAAACAACAGCACATGAAGCCCTTGGAAGAATCTTCCGAGGGTTTTTTGTTTGAGGAAACACTATGCTGAATAAAGTACATTTACGAATCGCCATACAAAAATCGGGACGTTTGAGCCGCGAATCTCAAACGCTGCTTGAGCGTTGTGGCGTCAAAATCAACTTCTCCGAGCAACGCCTGATCGCATATGCGGAAAACATGCCGATTGATTTTCTGCGCGTGCGCGACGACGACATTCCGGGGCTGATCATGGACGGTGTCGTCGATCTGGGCATCATCGGCGAAAACGTGCTGGAGGAAGAACTGCTGGCGCGTCGTGCCGAAGGCGCAACGCCGAGTTATCAGATCTTGCGCACGCTCGACTTCGGTGCTTGCCGATTGGCGTTGGCGGTGCCATTTGATGCGCCTTACGAAGGGCCACAAAGCCTCAACAACTGCCGCATCGCAACTTCGTATCCGCATCTTCTGAAACAGTATTTCGATCAGCGCGGTTTGAGTTTCAAGCCTTGCTTGCTCAATGGCTCGGTTGAGGTCGCGCCGCGTGCCGGTCTTGCCGACGCCATTTGCGATCTGGTTTCGACCGGCGCCACGCTCGAAGCCAACGGTTTGCGCGAAGTCGAAGTGATCTATCGTTCGAAAGCCTGTTTGATTCAGCGCACGGGCGAGATGCCGAAAGAAAAACAGGAGTTGATTGATCGCTTGTTGATTCGCATTCAAGGCGTGATTCAGGCGCGTGAATCCAAATACATCATGCTGCACGCGCCGATCGACAAACAGGAAGCTATTATTTCATTGTTGCCCGGTGCGGAACGTCCGACGGTTTTGCCGCTCGCTAGCGACCCAAAACACGTCGCCATGCACATGGTCAGCACGGAAACCCTGTTCTGGGAAACGATGGAAAAACTGAAAGCTCTGGGCGCCAGTTCGATTCTGGTATTGCCGATTGAAAAGATGATGGAGTGAACGATGCAAGTCATTGACTGGTCAACATGCGACGAGCAACAACGGCAGCAATTATTGCTGCGCCCGGCAATCGGCGCCGCAGCCAATATCGAAGAAACCGTGCGCACGATTCTGCACGACGTTCGCAACGAAGGCGATGCCGCCGTGCGCCGCTACACCGAAAAACTGGACAAGGTTTCACGCGAAGAAATCCGCGTTTCCGCACAGGAAATCGACGCGGCAGCGGCGCGCCTTCCCAGTGACGTGAAAAACGCCATGCACGTCGCGGTGCGCAACATTGAAAAATTTCACCGCGCTCAGCAACAAGCGCCGCTCACCGTGGAAACCATGCCCGGCGTGCAATGTCAGATGGTCACGCGCCCGATCGCGTCTGTCGGCCTTTATATTCCCGGCGGCAGCGCGCCCTTGTTGTCCACGGTTTTGATGCTCGCCATTCCCGCCAAGATCGCAGGATGTTCGCGCATTGTTTTGTGTTCGCCGCCCACAATCGCCGACGAAATTCTGTACGCGGCACACCTGTGTGGTGTTGATGACATTTTTGCAATCGGTGGCGCGCAAGCCATTGCCGCGATGGCGTTCGGTACGGAATCCATGGAAAAGGTCGACAAGATTTTCGGTCCCGGCAACGCCTACGTCACCGAAGCCAAACGCCAAGTGAGCCAAAGCCACGATGGTGCGGCAATCGACATGCCCGCTGGTCCTTCCGAGGTATTGGTGATTGCCGACGAGCGTGCCAATCCCGAATTCATCGCGATTGATCTTTTGTCGCAAGCAGAGCACGGCCCCGACTCTCAAGTCGTCTTGGTCACGCCCTACCGTGACCAAGCGGAAAACGTCGCGCGCGAAATTGATCGTCTGCTGAAAGAATTGCCACGTGCCGCCATTGCCGAAAAAGCCTTATCGGCAAGTCGTCTGATCGTGACGCGTTCGCTTGAAGAATGTATCGATATCAGCAATCGCTATGGCCCTGAACATTTGATTATCCAAACCCAAAACCCGCAGGCGCTGGTGGATCAGATTCAAAGTGCCGGTTCGGTATTCGTCGGCGACTGGTCGCCGGAATCTGCCGGAGATTACGCTTCGGGAACCAACCATGTGCTGCCGACTTATGGCTATACGCGCACGTATTCCAGCCTTGGTCTGGCGGATTTTCAAAAGCGCATGACCGTGCAAACATTGACACAACAAGGCTTGCAGGCGCTGGGCGCGACAATTCAAACATTGGCGGCTGCGGAGCAACTGGACGCGCACCGTCTCGCCGTCGCGCTACGTTTGCAAACCATGACCAAGGAACGATCATGAACATGGAACGCCTCGCACGAAAGAATGTTCAAACCTTGACGCCTTATCAATCGGCGCGCCGCATCGGCGGTAGCGGCGATGTCTGGCTCAATGCCAACGAGTTTCCGCGTGCGCCTGCTTATCAGTTGACACAGCAGACGCTGAACCGTTACCCGGAAACGCAACCGCACGCACTCATTGCTTCGTACGCACACTACGCGGGCGTTAGTGAGGAACAAATCATCGCCACGCGCGGCGCGGATGAAGCAATCGAATTACTGATGCGCGCATTTTGTGAACCAAATCAGGATGCTGTTCTCTACTGCCCACCAACTTACGGCATGTACGGCGTCAGTGCGGAAACGCTCGGCATTGAACGGCGCATCGTGCCCACAATGGAAAACTGGCAGCTCAATCTGCCCGCAATCAGAGCAGCGCTGACCGATGTCAATCTGATCTATGTATGCAGCCCAAATAACCCGACGGGCAATCTGCTCGCGCCCGATGACCTGCGCGAATTGTTGACAATGACAGAGTCGCAAGCGCTGGTTGTTGTCGACGAAGCTTATATTGACTTTTGTCCCGAACACAGTTTGATCTCATGGCTTGCCGCGTACCCCAATCTGGTAATTTTACGCACGCTGTCGAAAGCATTTGCCCTTGCCGGTCTGCGTTGTGGTTTTGCGTTGGCAAGTTCGGAAATCATTCACATCATGCACAAAGTCATCGCGCCGTATCCGATACCGACACCTGTCGCCGATATCGCCGCACAAGCGCTGCGTGAAGATAATCGTCCTGCGCTGCAAAAAAACATTGCAGAAATTATCGACAACCGCCGTTGGCTTGCGCATGTATTGCCGGTATGTGCGTGTGTTGAGCAGATTTTTGACAGTGAAGCCAACTGGATTTTGGCGCGCTTTCAAAACAGCCAACACGTTTTCCAGCAGCTTGGCGAAGCGGGTATTGTCGTGCGCGATCAGAGTGCGCAAGTTGGGCTTGATCGCTGTCTGCGTATCACAGTCGGAACGCTTGAAGAATGCGAAAGAGTCGTCGCCGTTCTGCGCGCCATCGACCCTACGGAATCTGTTTTATGAAAAAATATCTTTTTATTGACCGCGACGGCACATTGATCCATGAACCGGAAAGCGACAAGCAAGTTGATCGTCTCGACAAACTCGCGTTCGAAGCAGACGTGATTCCTTCGTTGCTGAAACTGAAAAACGCCGGTTTCACTCTGGTCATCGTCAGCAATCAGGACGGTCTCGGCACGACGAGCTTTCCGCAAAAAGATTTTGATGCGCCGCAACACATGATGATGCAGATCTTTGCGTCGCAGGGCATCACCTTCGACGATGTGCTGATTTGCCCGCATCGCCTGCAAGATCAATGCAATTGCCGCAAACCGAAAACAACTCTGCTGATGCCTTATCTTGAGCGAGACGATTGGTCGCGCGAGCAATCGTATGTGATCGGTGATCGCGAAACCGATATGCAGCTTGCCGAAAACATCGGCGTTTCAGGTTTGCATTATGATCCCGAACAATTGTGCTGGTCGGAAATCACGCGCCGCATTATCGCTGCGCAGCGCCACGCCAAAGTACAACGTGCAACAAAAGAAACCAATATCAATATCGAACTATGGCTCGATGGCGATGCACCGAACACAATCAACACCGGCATCGGTTTTTTCGATCACATGCTCGATCAAATCGCGACCCACGGCGGCTTCTGCCTTGATGCGCAGGTTCAAGGCGACCTGCATGTCGATGATCATCATACGATTGAAGACACTGGTTTGGCGTTGGGGCAAGCGCTGCGCGACGCTTTGGGCGACAAACGCGGCATCGCCCGCTTTGGTTTTGTGCTGCCGATGGACGAGGCGCAAGCTGAATGTGTGCTCGATCTTTCCGGTCGTCCTTACTTGAAATTCGATGCGTCATTTACTCGCGAAAAAGTGGGCGACATGAGTACCGACATGGTTGAACATTTCTTCCGCTCGTTGACGCATTCGTTGGGCTGCACGCTGCACCTCAAAGCACGCGGCGAAAACACGCACCATGTTGTTGAAAGTCTGTTCAAGGCGTTTGGTCGCACACTGCGGCAGGCGATTCGCATTGAAGGCGATGCGCTGCCCAGTTCCAAAGGAGTGCTATAAATGCGGGTGGTGATTCTCGATACCGGCTGCGCCAATCTAGCGTCGTTGTATTACGCCGTGCAGCGTCTTGGTTTTTCTCCGACCATCAGCGCTGATGAAAAAAACATTCAAGCCGCCGATAAACTTTTTCTGCCCGGTGTCGGTTCCGCGCAAGCCGCAATGCACCAGTTGCAGGAACGTGGTTTGGTCGAACTGATTCAAAATTGCACGCAACCGGTTCTCGGCATTTGTCTGGGCATGCAATTATTGGGCAAACACAGCGAAGAAGGCGACACGCAGACACTAGGCTTGATTGATGCCACGGTAGCGCGAATGAAAGCGCCTGGTTTGTCGTTGCCGCACATGGGTTGGAACACGTTGACGCCGCGTGCGTGCCACCCTCTTTTCGACGGCATCAGCAATCAAGACTATTTTTATTTCGTGCATGGCTTTGCGATGGCAATCTCCGCGTGCACAATTGCCGAAAGCGAATATGGCGAATCGTTCAGCGCAGCCGTACAACACAATAATTTTTACGGCGTCCAATTTCATCCGGAACGTTCCGGGAAAAGTGGCGCGCGTTTGTTGAAAAACTTTCTGGAGCTCAAAGCATGATTCCCGCCATTGACCTGATCGACGGCAAAGTCGTGCGCCTGTCGCAGGGCGATTACGCACGACAAACCACGTATGGTGATGACCCGCTATCGTATCTGCACAATTATGAGCGCGATGGTGCAGCGCTATTGCACCTCGTCGATTTGACCGGTGCTAAAAATCCGCAAGCTCGGCAAATTTCTTTGCTTTCGCGTTTGCTGCGCGGCGTCAATGCCAAAGTGCAGATCGGTGGCGGCGTGCGTAGCGAAGCAGATGTTGAAGCATTGCTCGATGCCGGTGCGGCGCGCGTTGTCGTCGGCTCCATGGCGGTTCGTCAACCGGAAGAGGTGGCACGTTGGTTTCAACGCTTTGGCGCAGAGCAAATCGTTCTGGCGCTTGATGTTCGCATCGACGAACAAGGCGTGCCGCGCGTTGCAGTTGCCGGTTGGCAAGAAGAATCGAGCGCAACAATCCATGATCTAATCGAAACCTATCAAAACTGCGGACTTAAACATGTGCTCTGCACCGACATTGCCCGCGACGGTATGCTCGGCGGCGCCAATGTTTCGCTTTATACTTCGCTGGCGAGCGCTTATCCCCATATTGCATTTCAGGCGTCTGGCGGCATCGGTACGCTCAACGACATTGCCGCACTGCGACACAGCGGCGTTGTCGGCGTCATCGTCGGGCGCGCGCTTCTCGAAGGAAAATTTACGGTAAAGGAGGCTCTCTCATGCTGGCAAAACGGATAATCCCCTGCCTTGATGTGCGCGACGGACAAGTCGTGAAAGGCGTTCAATTTCGCAACCACGAAATCATCGGCGACATCGTTCCGCTCGCCGAACGCTACGCACGCGAAGGTGCGGATGAGTTGGTCTTTTATGATATTACCGCGTCCAGCGACGGTCGCGTCGTCGATAAAAGTTGGGTAGAACGCATTGCGGAAGTGATTGATATTCCGTTTTGCGTCGCGGGTGGTATTAAAACCGTTGAAGATGCCGGGCAAATTCTCGCCTACGGCGCCGATAAAGTATCAATCAATTCTCCCGCTCTAACCGATCCAACATTGATCAATCGTCTTGCTGATCGTTATGGCGAACAATGCGTGGTCGTCGGCATCGACACTTGGCACGACGAAGCGACTGACGACTATCAGGTTTTCCAGTTCACCGGCGACGAAGCGCGCACGAAAAAAACAACATGGAAAACGCTTGATTGGGTACAGGAAGTTCAACAGCGCGGTGCTGGTGAAATTGTACTTAACATGATGAATCAAGACGGCGTACGCAACGGCTACGACATTGTGCAACTGAAAAAAGTGCGCGAAGTTTGTCGCCTGCCGCTAATTGCATCAGGCGGCGCAGGCGCCATGGAGCATTTCCTTGAAGCTTTCCGCGACGCACATGTTGACGGCGCACTGGCAGCATCGGTATTCCACAAACAAATCGTCGAAATCGGCGCGCTCAAGCGCTACCTGAAAGAAAACGGCATAGAGGTGCGGTTATGATGTCTCCGGAAATACGCGCAAAACTGGATTGGCAAAAAAATGATGGGCTGATCCCGGCTATTATTCAACACGCCGTTTCAGGCGAAGTGTTGATGCTTGGTTACATGAACGAACAATCGCTTGCTGCTACCGAACAAAGTAAAAAAGTGACTTTTTACTCGCGCAGCAAACAACGTTTGTGGGTCAAAGGCGAAACCTCAAACAACTTTCTCAACGTCGTCGCGATCAATGCCGATTGCGATTTTGATGCGCTACTCATCCTCGCCCTGCCCGATGGCCCAACTTGCCATCAAGGCACGACAAGTTGTTTCTCGCCCGCTGCAAGCAAACTGGCTTTTCTTTATCAACTTGAACAATTACTCGCCGAACGCAAAAAGGCTGATCCCGCATCATCGTACACGGCAAAACTCTACGCCAAAGGCACCAAACGTATCGCACAAAAAGTCGGTGAAGAGGGTGTCGAAACCGCGCTCGCAGCAATGGCGCAGGACCGCGACGAACTCACCAACGAATCCGCCGACCTGCTTTATCATTTGTTGGTTTTGCTGCAAGACCAGAATTTGAATTTGGCGGCTGTTGTTGATTGTTTGAAAGAGCGACACAAAAAATAGAGAAGTTCTCTTCGCGAAATCATTTCAACATTAAGCAATGAGCTTCTTGCTTAACGTTTAGCGGCTTACACCTCTAGGTAGCGTGCACGAATATCAAAAATATTTTCTGCATTCAATCCCAGCTCTTCTCTCAAGTATTGCTCTCGCGTTCCATATTGTTGTTCGATAGTGTCGAGTGCAGCAACGATGAAGTTTTCGTCAGCGGAAAACAAACAGCTTATCGCCTGTCGCTCTTCTTCAGTGCGTCCTTCACTGACCAATGCCATGACTCGTGCACGATACACTGCCAGTGTGGTTTCGGTTTTCAGGTAATCACGGACAATGGTAGCTCGTGACGCGCCAAGGATCATCAATAGAATGGCGCTACCGACGCCTGTGCGGTCTTTACCAATGGCGCAGTGTTGAACGATGCCGGTAACTTCCGTATTCTGAAGCCAATCAGCCAGACGTTGATACGCTTTATTTTGAAACGGAAGCGTACGGTAAAGATCGCACATGAATAGAAAGGCTTCCTGCGCGTTCTTGGTGTAGTTCATCAACCGACTAGGTGCAACGCTCATGCGTTCGTCGGGGTTGGCCGGGACGCATTCATAAAAAACTTCCGGCCAGAGCACGTCCGGCTTCATCGCGGCTTCTTGCGGGTCGCGGTAATCAAGAACATGTGATACCGGTGATGCAAGCATCGTCCCAACATCATGTGGTGTCAACTCTGCCAATGAGCCGGAGCGAAATAATACGTTGGGACGAATACGTCGCCCATCCATCATTTCGTAATGGTCAAACGCGCGAAAGTTAATGCCTTTCTGCAAACTGATACCAGACAAAATCAACCTCCGAGATAAGCGCGACGAACGTCTTCGTTATGCAGCAGCGATTTTCCATCACCAGCAAGAGTGATCCGCCCATTTTCAAGCACGTAACCACGATCTGCCAGCGCCAGCGCTTTATGCGCATTTTGTTCAACCAGAAAAACGGCAACGCCATCATTGCGGATTTCTTCGATGATTTTGAAAATCTGATTGATGATGATCGGTGCCAAACCCAATGATGGTTCGTCAAGCAATAATAACTTGGGGCGACTCATCAACGCTCGCCCGATCGCCAGCATCTGCTGTTCGCCGCCAGACATGGTTCCGCTTCGTTGCGCCATTCTTTCTTTCAGGCGTGGAAAAAGCTCAAACACTCGGTCAAGTGCGCTCGACATTTGGTCACGGTTTTCAAAAAACGCGCCCATTTGCAAATTTTCAAGCACCGTCAACGCGGGGAAAACACGTCGCCCTTCAGGCGCAATCGCAATACCGCTCTGCATGATTTTATGCGTCGGCATATGCGTGATGTCCTCACCCTGAAACCAGACCCGCCCACTGCTCGCGTGCGGTGAACCGCACACGGTCATCAACAGCGTCGTCTTCCCGGCACCATTCGCACCGATCAAAGTCACGATTTCACCGCGTTTGACTTCCAACGAAACGCCGTACAGCGCTTCGATTTTTCCGTAATGCGTGTGAATGTCTTCGGTACGCAAAAGCACGTCACTCATCTTCAACTCCCAGATAAGCTTGAATCACGCGCGGATTGTTTTTGATTTCTTCGGGCGTCCCTTCCGCAATCGGTTGGCCGTATTCCATCACCAAAATACGATCGGATACATCCATCACCAAGCGCATATCGTGCTCAATTAAAAGAACAGTCACGCCGCAGGTTTCACGCAAATCGCGGATCAACGCATCGAGCGCAACAGTTTCCTGAGGGTTCAGTCCCGCCGCCGGTTCGTCGAGCAATAATAGTTTTGGATGTGTGATCATGCAGCGCGCTATTTCCAAGCGGCGCTGTTGTCCGTACGATAAATTGCCCGCCTCGCGATTCGCAACATCGCGCAAACGTACTTTATTCAACCAGAACGCCGCTCGTGACAATGCCGCTTGCTCGGATGCACGATATTTTTTGGTATTGATCAAACCCGATAAGAGATTGGTATTCAGTTGCGCGTGTTGCGCGACAAGAAGATTTTCCACCACGGTCATGTTGCGAAAGAGGCGAACGTTCTGGAACGTGCGCACAATACCTTTCCGCGCTAGCTTATGGCTTGTCTGCCCGGCAATGTCGGCGCCTTCATACATGATCCGACCTTTGGTCGGTTTGTAAAAACCACTGATGCAATTGAATACCGTTGTTTTACCGGCGCCGTTCGGCCCAATAATGGCGAAAACTTCTTTGTCTTTAACTTGGAAATTCACACCGTCGACAGCGAGCAAACCGCCAAACCGCATTTGTAGTTGATGTACGCTCAATACGGTTGTCATACTCTCATCCGCCAAAGGGACAGTTGCATCATTCACCGTATTCATGATGCCGGAAGCTCAACGTGACGACGCGTCGCAGGCCATAATCCTTGTGGTCGCCAAATCATCATCAACACCATGACCAAACCAAATATCAGCATTCGATATTCGGCAAAGTCACGTGCGAATTCGGGTAGCAGTGTCAAAATCAACGCTGCCAACAACACGCCGCGCTGAGAACCCATGCCACCAAGCACGACGATGGAAAGAATGATCGCCGACTCGATAAACGCGAATGAGTCAGGCGTCACCGAACCGAGGTAAGCAGCATAAAACGCGCCCGCAAAGCCGGCAAACATGCTACCGAGTGAAAAAGCGGTCAGTTTGATCATGGTCGGGTTAAGCCCGAGCGAACGGCAAGCGATTTCGTCTTCGCGCAACGCCTCCCACGCGCGTCCGACAGGCATCTTTGATAGACGATGAATCAGGAAAACGGCGACAATAACCAGAAACAAGCCAATGAAATAAAGCGCTGTCAGTTGATAGGTGCTGGCAAAATCAACACCAAGGAATTGCCAAAGCGTTTCACCTTCGCCGCGCGCACGGCGAGTGATTTCAAAACCAAATACCGTTGGCTTGCTGATATTGGTGACACCGTCGGGGCCACCCGTCAATGAATCCCAGTTGTTCAGCAATAGGCGAACAATTTCGCCGAACCCGAGTGTGACAATTGCAAGGTAATCGCCGCGCAAACGCAACACCGGAAAACCAAGCACAATGCCGAAAAAAGCTGCCATCGCGCCTGCCAACGGCAGCGCTTGCCAGAATGACAAGCCGAAATATTGGTTCAAAAGCGCATAGGTATAAGCGCCGATTGCGTAAAACGCAGCGTGCCCCAAATCAAGCAAGCCTGCATAACCAACCACAATATTCAAACCTACGGCCAACAACATGTAGATCATCGCCATCGTCAGACCGGTCAACATCGAACTGCCCGGTGGTGTGAATGGCAGCGCTACCGCAAAGACGATCAGTGCGCCGATCCAGATTTTGTGATGCCCCGTAACACGAGGAACGATTTTGGCAATCGATTCTTTTGCCGAGAACTTGGGAAGGTGAATGAACGGTAATATCAGTCTGCCGAAAAAAACCACTGCGATTGCCACCAATGGCCAGAACATTTCGGTGCGCAACACCAAACCGGTGCTTTCGACGCTAAGCCGTAAGCCGATCACTGGCACGGTCAAAATCGCCATGACCAACGCGGCAAGAATGGCGTTCTTGACGACCTCGCGCATATTGATCGTCTTTTGACTCATACTTTTTCCACTTCGGGGCGGCCAAGCAAACCGGAAGGCCGAATAAGTAGAATCAAGATCAGCAAGCTGAACGCGACAATATCTTTGTACTCAGTCGGCAAAAACGCAGAGGCAAAGGTTTCGATCAAACCCAATAATGCGCCGCCGAGCATCGCGCCGGGAATGCTGCCGATACCGCCGATCACCGCTGCGGTAAACGCTTTGATACCTGCGATAAAGCCAATAAAGGGGTTAATTTTGTTGATCGACAAACCAATCAACACGCCGCCGACTGCCGCCAAAAACGCACCGACGATAAACGTGAACGAGATGACTCGGTTGACGTCGATACCAAGCAGTCCCGCCATCCGAATATCCTGGGAGCAAGCTCGACAAGCGCACCCCATGCGTGTGCTGCGAATGAAAATCGTGACCGCTGCCATCAACACAATCGTCACGATCAGAATCAACGCACGCGAGTTGGACATGCTGACATCGAATCCGTTCATGGATACGGAAAACAAATGTCCTGTGATCAATTCCGGCACCGACAAGTCGCGCGTGGTTTGCAACACCGCGATATAGTTTTGCAGGAAAATCGACATGCCGATTGCCGAAATCAGCGGCACCAAACGCGGACAACCACGCAACGGTCGATAGGCAAAACGCTCCATTGTCCAACCGTAGCAACAGGTGACGAGAATCGCCATCGCCAACGCCGACACGATCAATAACCACGCGGGGCAACCAAACACCGTGCCGATCGCCGTGATGGTAATCAGCCCGACATAAGCGCCGATCATGTAAATCTCGCCGTGCGCGAAATTGATCATGCCGATGATGCCGTACACCATCGTATAACCAATTGCGATCAGCGCATAAATCGCGCCCAGACTCAAGCCATTAATCAGTTGTTGTAAAAACTGCGGAAAATCCAATACCGATACTCCCTGCTGTATTAACGCTTTTTTCCTTCACAACAATTCGATTATGGTGCAAGTGTTTTGGTCGCGTCTTTGTGCCAGACAAATATATCAAAACGTGCTGTTGACCAGTCGCCCTGCGGCGTAAACTCAATTTCGCCCAACACGGTTTTGAATTTGTTTTTATGAAGGTATTCCGCCACTTTAACCGGGTCTTCGCTGTTCGCGCCTTTGATCGCATCGCTCAATACCTGCGCTGCCGCGTACGAAGTCATCATAAACGCGCCCGATGGATCTTGTTTTTTCGCTTTGAACGCTTCGGTGATTTTGGCGTTGGTCGGCTCTCTCGAAAAATCCGGCGGTAACGTTACCAGCAAACCTTCTGCCGAGTCGCCCTTCACATCCGACACCGCCGCACCTTCCGGTCCCATCCACTGTGCGTTCAGCGCCAAATCTTTGGCTTGCTTCAGCAACACGATCAATTCAGGGTGGTAGCCGCCGTAATAAACAAAATCAATACCTTCCTGCTTCATCTTCGTGATCAACGCCGAATAATCAGTATCACCACGATTGATCGCTTCAAACATCGTCGGCTTCATGCCTAACGATTCAACCGTTTTGCGCACCTGCGTTGCTACGCCCTGCCCGTAGGTTTGTTTATCGTGAATGATCGCCAGTTTTTTCGGCTTGGCTTTCTTGACGATATATTCTGCCGCTGCCGGTCCTTGCTGACCATCTTTGCCGATGGTACGGAAAAACATTTTGTAGCCATAGGTACTCAGATCATCCGTCGTCGCTGTAGAAGTGACCATCAACACATCGTTTTCATCGTAAATTTGCGCGGCTGGTTTGAATGCGCCGGAGCACAAATGCCCCAATACGAATTTGATGCCGTCTCGCACGACTTTATTGGCAACCGCCGGTGACTGCTTCGGTTCACACGCATCATCGAGTTCGATAACTTCGAGTTTCTTGCCCAACACGCCGCCCGCTTCGTTGATGTGCTCGACAGCGAGGTGAACTCCGGCACGGTGCATATCGCCATATTGCGCCACAGGGCCGGTCAGCGCCGTCGGCACCGCAACTTTGATCGTTTGCGCGGAAGCCGCCGTTGCCGCCGTCAATGCCGCAGCCAGAACCATAATCTTGAATACTTTCATCGTATCTCCTTCGATTCACTGAATGATTGGTCGCATGTAAGTACACGCAAAAACGTCAACGAAATAGCTTCTCAGCAAAGGTATCGCGTCGAAATTCTCATGTCGCATATTCCACGTTTATAACGAATTTTTGAGTATACCGCTAAAAGCAGGAAAATCTTGTTTTTGCCAAGCGCGCACGTTAACAATCCGCTAAAATTTTCACCAAGACGAATGGATACATACTATGTGTAAAATTTTCAACTCGCCATGCCCATGATCTCCCCCGCTCCCCGTATCGGTTTCGCCTCGCTCGGCTGCCCAAAAGCGTTGGTCGATTCGGAAAACATTCTGAGCCGTCTGAAATCAGAAGGCTACGAAATCGCCGCACAGTACGATGACGCCGATCTGGTTGTCGTCAACACCTGTGGTTTCATCAACGAAGCTGTCGAAGAATCGCTCGACGCCATCACCGAAGCGCTTAACCAGAACGGCAAAGTCATTGTTACCGGCTGCCTGGGTGCACGCGATCACGGGCAATTTATCCAAGAGCGCTATCCGCAGGTACTCGCGGTAACCGGCCCTCACGCCACTGCCGAAGTCATGAATGCGATCTACCAACATCTGCCGCGCCCGCACGAAGCTTTTGCCGACCTGATTCCGGCGCAAGGCATCAAGCTGACGCCACGTCATTATGCCTATCTGAAAATCTCCGAGGGTTGCAACCACCATTGCACGTTCTGCATCATCCCCGATTTACGCGGCGCGCTCGTTTCTTATCCCATTGGTGATGTGCTGAATGATGCGGAAAATCTGCTCAAGGCGGGTGTGCGCGAATTGTTGGTCGTTTCACAAGATACCGTCGCATACGGGCTCGACATTCGTTACCGCACTGGCTTTTCTCATGGTCGCCCGCTGAAAACGCGTATCGCCACGCTGGTGCGCGAGCTTGATCAGCTTGGTCGCGCCTACGGCGCTTGGGTGCGGCTGCATTACGTTTATCCGTATCCTGCCGTCGATGAATTGGTCGAACTCATGGCTGAAGCGCAAGAACATTCCACAAGCACACCCGGCGGCTTGATTCCTTACCTCGACATCCCTTTGCAGCACGCACACCCGCGCATTCTGAAAGCAATGCAACGCCCGGCAGCACCGGAAAAGGTGCTTGAACGCATTCAGCAATGGCGCGCGATGCTCCCGTCACTGACATTGCGCAGCACGTTCATCGTTGGCTTCCCCGGAGAGACGGAAAACGAATTCAATGAACTGCTTGATTTCCTCGACGCAGCGCAACTCGACCGCGTTGGTGCGTTTGCCTATTCCCCCGTGGACGGCGCGCGCGCCAATGAACTCCCCAACCAGACTGATGAAGCGATCAAAGAAGAACGGCGCGAACGCTTCATGACCAAACAAGCGCAGATCAGTGCACAACGTCTGCAAGCGAAAATTGGGCAAACGCTAACGGTGTTGGTCGATCAACTCGCCGAGATTGAAGATGAAGATGGCAAACGGCGCATCATCGCCATTGCACGCAGCGAAGCCGATGCGCCTGATATTGATGGCAGCGTTCATATCGTTGATGGCGAAACACTTGTACCGGGAGCGTTCGCGCGGGTGTCGGTGATTGACGCCAGCGCGTATGATTTGGTGGCGCAGTTATCGGTTGAGTCAAAATGCTTCGATGATGAGACGTCTTCATTGACGTCAAAATAAATTATTTCTTTTTCAGCAGCGACCCTAACACGCCGCGCAAGATTTCTTTTCCCGTCTTGCTGTCCAGACTGCGAATCACGCGTTTTGCGGCAACACTGATCACACCTTCTCGACGTTTGGTTCCCAATAATATTTCTTTCATGGTGTTGGTGCCATCGCTTGATGCAGTGGCCGTTTTGGTTTTTTTCTCAGCCGTTTGCTCTGTTTCGCTTTTTTCTGTTTCCTGTGTCGCCTGTTCAGCGCGCGCCGCCAGTTTTTCGTAAGCCGATTCGCGATCGATCGTTTTGTCGTAGGTTCCTTTGAATATTGATTGATCCAGAATTTGCTTGCGTTCTTCGTCGCTGATCGTACCCATACGGCTGGCAGGTGGCATGATATAAGCACGCTCAACAATATTGGGTTTCCCTTTTTCGTCGAGAAACGAGATCAGCGCCTCGCCCACCGCCAGTTCGGTAATCGCCTCTTCGGTATTGAATGCCGGATTGGCACGCATGGTTTGTGCCGCTGCTTTCACCGTTTTTTGATCCCGTGCCGTAAACGCGCGTAGCGCATGATGAACACGATTACCGAGCTGACCCAGAACAGTATCCGGTACATCGGTCGGATTCTGTGTGACAAAATAAACACCAACGCCTTTGGAGCGTATCAGACGCACCACTTTTTCAATTTTTTCGAGCAATGCGTGTGGCGCATTATCAAACAACAGATGCGCTTCATCGAAGAAGAATACCAGTTTTGGTTTTTCCTGATCGCCAACTTCGGGTAAACGCTCGAACAATTCCGAAAGCAGCCACAGCAACACCATCGAATACAAAAGCGGCGTGTTCATCAATTGATCCGCCGCCAGAACATGCACCAAGCCACGCCCGTCTTGCGTTTGCAACAGATCATCAATATTGAGCATCGGTTCACCCAGAAAGCTTTCACCATTCTGGTGCTCAAGCGTCAACAAGCCGCGTTGAATCGCGCCAATACTGGCAGAGGAAACATTGCCATACTGCGCGGTGAAGTCCTTGGCGTTTTCGCCAACGTATTGCAGCATCGCACGCAAATCCTTGAGGTCAAGCAGCAGCAAGCCGTTATCATCGGCAACCTTGAAAACCAAGGTCAAAACGCCTTCCTGCGTATCATTCAACTGCAAAATACGCGACAACAGCAACGGCCCCAAATCGGAAACTGTCGCGCGCAATGGGTGTCCGATCTTGGCAAACACATCCCAGAACGCGACTGGAAATGCGGAAAATTCCGGCTTCGGCAAATCCAGTGACTCCAAACGTTTTTCCAGTTTTTCAGAGTTAACGCCCGCTTGCGAGATGCCCGCCAAATCACCTTTGACGTCCGCCATGAAAACCGGCACGCCAATCGCACTGAAACGCTCCGCCATCACCTGCAACGTAACCGTTTTTCCCGTTCCCGTCGCGCCGGTGATCAAACCGTGCCGGTTTGCCAACGCGGGTAGCAAAACGATTTCTTTTTCCTGATTTTGTGCAATAACCAATGGTGTTGCCATGTTGAAGACTCCCATAACCCGTATATTGTCGTAATCTTACTCCACTTCACGTTATTCATCGCAAAAAATAGTCGTAATATCGCTTTTTCAGAAAATAATATTTTGGGAGAAACGCATCATGTCTGCCCAACTCGAAGCCATCCGCGCCGATATCACAACGTTGAATGTTGACGCGATTGTCAACGCTGCCAATGAATCGCTACTCGGCGGCGGCGGTGTTGATGGCGCGATTCATCGTGCGGCTGGCGCTGGATTGCTTGCTGAATGCAAAACACTCGACGGCTGTCGCACCGGCGATGCCAAACGCACGCGTGGTTATTGTTTGCCTGCGCGCTATGTGATCCATACCGTCGGGCCGATTTGGCGCAGTGGACATCATAACGAAGCCGAACTTCTGGCATCCTGCTATCGTCGCTCGCTCGAAGTTGCCGACGAAACGGACGATATTCATTCCATCGCTTTCCCCTGCATTAGTACCGGTGTTTATGGCTATCCTTTTGAAGACGCGACAAAGATCGCCATCGCCGCTGTTCGAGAAAACTCACCTCGCTTTCCCGCTATTTCCAAGATCATTTTTTGCTGTTTCTCGGAACAGGATTTATCTGTCTATAAAGGTGTTCTCCATGAGTAAAGATAAATGCATTGTTGCAGCATGCGCTTTCGCAATCATATGTTGGATTTTACTCGGTGTCGGTTTATATTTTGCTATCCCCGCATTCGATCGCATGTATTCGGACATCTATACTAACTGGCCTTTCGCCAACTCTTTGAGCGCACGCATGTTCAGTTGGCCGTCATTTATCTGGTTGCTGCTTTCTACGATTCCCATCGCTTTAACTTTCTATTTCAGTAAAAAATATCAAGGCAAACGCCGTCTTGGAGTCGCTATAGTTTCCTTCTTGATGTGCCTTATCGCGTACGCTCTCGCTCTGAATTGGATTTATGGATTTGTCTTCGTTCATGAATGGGGAACTTCCCGCATCTTTGGCCCATTCATCTAGAAGAAGCCGCGCCATTTGACAAACCAAATCAAAAGTACTATTCTTTATCGTTATGAATATTGCATTCAACTTTTCAACAAAAAGCCAATGCGCTTGGTGGTGGTGCCCTTCTTTCCGAGGCGGGTGCTGACGCGTACGTGTGATTGTTGAAGTGACGAAACCCGCCGATGTGCGGGTTTTTTTGTATCCCGCGCTAGCATTGAGTTCGAAAATATTAAAAGGTAAGGAATCAATCATGGATCAAATACTCAGCAAACTATTAACCGGCGGCAAGCTGGCGCGCGAGGAAAGCCGCACGCTGTTCGATGCAGTCATTCGCGGCGAAGTCAGCGAGGTTGAACTCACCGCGTTGCTCGTCGCGTTGAAACTGCACGGTGAAACGGCAGAAGAAATCGCTGGCGCTGCACAGGCGCTACGTGAAAGCTCACGCGAATTTCCGCGCCCCGATTACCGCTTCGCCGATATCGTCGGCACCGGCGGCGATGGCGCCAACACCATCAATATTTCCACAGCCGCCACTTTCGTCGCCGCTGAGGCCGGGCTGCCCGTTGCAAAACACGGCAACCGTTCGGCGTCATCCAAGTGCGGTGCGGCAGATTTGCTTGAACAATTCGGTGTCAAACTCGATATGGATCCGCTCACCGCTCGCTATCTGTTGGACGAAGTCGGCGTCACGTTTTTGTATGCGCCTTATTATCACAGCGGAATCCACCACGCGACACCCGTGCGCAAGGCTTTGGCGACGCGCACCGTGTTCAATCTTCTTGGTCCATTGGTGAATCCGGCGCGCCCGCCGATCATGTTGGTCGGTGTTTATGATTACATGCTCTGCAAACTGGTTGCCGAGACTTTGAAGCTATTAGGTTGCGAGCGTGCGCTGGTAGTAAATGGTTTGGGTCTTGATGAAATCTCCGTTCATGGCGAAACACACGCGGCAGAATTGATCGACGGCGAAATCGTTGCTCATCGTTTCACTCCTTCGGTATTCGGCGTCAAAGAGTTTCCGTTATCGTCCATCGTTGGTGGCGGCCCTGAAGAAAATCAGGACGCAATCCGTTCAGTGTTGTCCGGCAAAGGTCATGAAGCACACGCTGTCGCCATTGGTGTCAACAGCGCTGCATTATTGACTTTGGCCGGTATCACCGATTCGTTCAAGGATGGCTTTGACCTTTCATTGAGCATCATCGAAAGCGGTAAAGCGTTAACGCGCTTGGAAAAGATGGCACAACTTTCCCAACAAAGTGAGAAAAGTCATGTCCGTGTTGGATAAAATCGTCGCGCAAAAACGCAAAGATGTCGCGCAACGCATGGCGAAAACACCATTCGTCACATTGTCACCGGAGCCGACAACGCGCAGTCTGAGTAAGGCGTTGCAGCAGCCCGGATTACGCTTCATACTCGAATGCAAAAAAGCATCGCCATCTGAAGGTTTGATTCGTCCCAATTTTGATCTGACTGAAATTGCCCATGCGTATCGCCCTTTCGCCGATGCAATTTCCGTTCTGACTGACGAACTTTATTTCCAAGGTAACTTGGACAATATTCGCCGAATGCGCGAGCTTTTGCCGCAACCCATATTGTGCAAGGATTTTATCGTCGATCCTTATCAGGTTGTCGAGGCACGCAGCTATGGAGCCGACGCGGTATTGTTGATGCTTTCGGTACTGGATGATGATATGTATCGACGTTGCGCCGCTGCCGCACAACAGCTCAATATGGATGTGTTGACTGAAGTGCATGACGAGGACGAACTGGCTCGCGCGCTGGCACTTGATGCCCCGATTATCGGTATCAACAATCGCGACTTGAAAACGTTGAAAGTCGATCTCGCCACCACGCGTCGACTGGCGAAAAAAATCCCCAAAGACAAAATCATTGTCTGCGAATCGGGCATCAAAACGCGTACCGATATCGATGCGGTCAGCGATGTCGTTGATGCCTATCTGGTCGGCAGTTCATTGATGAAAGCGCCGCGTTTGGATCTTGCCGTGCGCACATTGTTGTTTGATCGCGTCAAGATATGCGGATTGACAACCATTGCCGACGCACAAGCCGCGTACGATCATGGCGCGACATTCGGCGGTGTGATTTTTGCGCAGGAGTCACCGCGTTGCATCACCGAACAGCAAGCGCTGATGATTCACCAAGCCGTACCTTTGCCTTTGGTCGGCGTGTTTGTCAACGATGATATTGAACGCATCGCGCATCTTGCTCACACCTGTTACTTTGTCGCCGTTCAGCTGCACGGTGAAGAAAACGAGGATTTCATCCGCGCCTTGAAAGAAAAACTGCTTGCATCGTGTGAAATCTGGAAAGCGCTACGCGTGCACGATCATGTTCCGTCGCTCTCTTCTACGGTTGCAGATCGTTTGTTGTTGGATGCGTTTCACCCCGACCAGCGCGGTGGCAGCGGGCAAACATTTGATTGGCAATTATTGGCTGATGACACCAACAAAGAGCATTATATTCTGGCAGGCGGCATCACACCGGATAATGTTCGTGAAGCGCGGCGCATTGGTTGCTACGCAATTGATGTCAACTCCGGTGTCGAAATCGCGCCGGGAAAAAAGAACGAACAAGCGATTCAAAAACTGTTTTCTCGATTGAGAGGTATTGCATGAACACCACTTCTTGTACCATTCATCCGCAAAAAGGCGCGTTCGGTATTTTCGGCGGCATGTTCGTGCCCGAAATTCTGATGCCGACGCTCAACGATATTGCCAATGCGTTTGAAGAAGCGCAATCCGACCCTGACTTTCAGCGTGAATTCCATGAGCTGCTTGTTGAATACGCCGGGCGCGAAACGCCGCTGTATCGTTGTCGCAATCTGGCTGCCCATACGCCCGCCACGATTTACCTGAAACGCGAAGATTTGTTGCATGGTGGCGCGCACAAAACCAATCAGGTCATCGGTCAGGCATTACTCGCCAAGCGCATGGGCAAAACGCGTTTGATCGCGGAAACCGGCGCCGGGCAGCATGGTGTTGCCACTGCATTGGTCGGCGCACTGTTCAAAATGAAAACGCGCATCTACATGGGTTCAAAAGACATGGCACGCCAGCAGCTTAACGTCTTTCGAATGCGCCTGATGGGCGCGGAAGTCGTGGCGGTTGATAACGGCAGCCGCAGTTTGAAAGACGCCGTCAACGAAGCGTTGCGCGACTGGTCGGAAAGCTACGAGCACACGCACTATCTTCTCGGTACGGCAGCGGGGCCGCATCCTTTCCCAACCATGGTGCGCGAATTTCAACGCGTGATCGGGCGCGAAGCCAAAAAGCAAATATTGGCACGCGAAAATCGTTTGCCCGATGCTGTGATTGCCTGCGTCGGCGGCGGCTCCAACGCTATCGGGATGTTCACCGATTTCATTCCAGAGAAAAATGTTCGTCTGATTGGTGTGGAAGCCAATGGACACGGCTTGCATACCAATAAACACGGCGCGACTTTGCAAAAAGGAAAACCCGGTATTCTGCACGGTAGCTACAGCTATGTTTTGCAAGACGAACATGGACAAATCTGCGAATCGGATTCCATCTCTGCCGGACTTGATTATCCGGGTGTTGGCCCTGAACACGCATACCTGATGACAGAAAAACGTGCCGAGTATGTCGGCATCACCGATGATGAAGCGCTCGCCGCGTTTCAGACATTATCGCGCGAAGAAGGCATCATTCCGGCGTTAGAATCATCGCACGCAGTTGCCTATGCGTTGAAGATGGCAGAAGCGGCGCACGAACCGACATTGCTGTTGGTCAATCTTTCCGGGCGCGGCGACAAAGATGTCGAGCATGTCATGCCGCACATCGTGCTGTAAACCAATATTGAGTGAGACATAACATGGACAAACGATACCACCACATGTTTTCCCGCTTGGCACAAAAGCGCGAAGCTGCATTCATCCCTTTCGTGATGCTTGGCGACCCAACGATGGAAGCATGTGAAGCCATCATCGAGACATTGATCAATAACGGTGCCGATGCACTGGAGTTGGGGATTCCTTTCTCCGACCCGGTTGCCGACGGACCGGTAATCCAACGTGCCGATAACCGTGCGTTAAGTGCAGGCGCAACGCCCGAATCGTGCATGGCACTTGTCAAACGCTTGCGTGCAAAGCATGATGCGTTGCCGATTGGATTATTGGTATATGCCAATCTCGTCGTGCATCACGAAATCACGGGCTTTTATGAATTGGCAAAACAATCAGGTGTTGATTCCGTATTGATCGCCGATGTTCCACGCCAAGAGTCAGCTCCGTTTGTTGCCGCCGCACACAACGCAGGCATCGCACCGGTATTGATCGCTCCACCCAATGCCGATGAGGAAACGTTGCGTGATATCGCGCGACTTTCGCAAGGCTATGTTTATTTGCTGGGGCGCGGCGGCGTGACCGGCGCAGATCGCGAGATGGAACTGCCACATACCGAACATATCGCGATGCTGCGTAACGCGGGATCCGCACCTGTCGTCGTCGGCTTTGGTATTTCGACACCGGAACATGTTCGTCTGGCTGTTCGCGCAGGTACCTCAGGCGCGATCGCCGGTTCTGCCATCGTTGCTATTATTGAGCAACAGCGAAATGACCCTGACGCCATGCATCAAGAACTCGCCCGCTTCACGCAGAAGATGAAGGCCGCGACCGTGTAGCTTATTTTCTTGCGCTTTATTCAATAGATAAGAATGGTATCATCAAAAAAATATTCTATTGATGTGAAGGAGAAATGATGATTATTTTTGTGACTGGGGCTACCGCAGGATTTGGTCAAGCCATTGCCCGTCGCTTCGTTCATGAAGGGCATCAGGTCATCGCGGTTGGTCGTCGAACCGATCGCCTAAGCACATTGCACGCAGAACTTGGCAGTGCCCTTTTCCCATTGACGCTTGATGTTTCCAACCGCGCAGATGTCAGCAAAGTTCTCGAAAAACTACCCACTGATTTTCAGGCAATCGACGTATTGGTCAACAATGCTGGTTTGGCGCTTGGACTCGAACCTTTTCACCGCGCATCGCTTGACGATTGGGAAGCCATGATTCGTACCAACATCAATGGGCTTCTGTATTGTACGCGCACGTTGTTGTCCGGCATGATCAAGCGCAAATGCGGTCATATTATCAATATTGGTTCCACTGCCGGTGAGTGGCCGTACACGGGAGGTAATGTTTATGGTGGCACCAAGGCGTTTGTTCATCAGATCAGCAACAATTTGCGTGCTGATCTTTTGGGAACGCCTGTACGCGTCAGCAATGTTGAGCCCGGTCTGGCAGGCGGCACCGAGTTTTCCAATATCCGTTTTCATGGTGACGATCAAAAAGCCGCTGATGTTTACCGTGATGTGCAGCCCTTAACCGCCGAAGATATTGCTGAGGCGGTTTACTGGATTGCGACACTACCCGCGCACGTTAACGTCAACAACATTCAGATCATGCCGATTTGTCAGGCTTATGCGGGGTTGGCAGTAAATCGTAGTGTTCGGGAATCAGGCAACAGATGATGGGTATTAAACAAAACGCATCGTTTCCACGGTGCGTTTTGTTTGCTCTATCTTCGGATTTTTTCATCAGCGAATGACTAAACATCATCGCAGCACATCGTCTCTATCAATACCGTCTGGATTGCCACGCCGACTTCGTCGGCTCGCAATGACAGCCGTTTCTTGGACGTTTTGACGTAAAGCAACGTTTTTCGCTTAGGCGAAGGTTTGATGGCGGATAACGCTACGCTAATCTGCCATATGGTTTCGTGTGTGCGAAGTGTGCACTTTTTCTGATCGCTGATTCCTGACCCTGATACCTGAATTACTGACACAAATAACCACCATCAATCGCATACTGTGCGCCGGTAATAAACGGAGAGCGATCCGACAGCAAGAAAAGAACCAGATCGGCGATTTCTTCGGCTGTCCCCAAACGCCCCATCGGCGTCAAGCGCACCATATCGTCCAGCGCCTCTTGCGGCAAGGTTGAAATCAATGGCGTTTCGATATACCCCGGATGGATCGAATTCACACGAATACCTTTTTTAGCATACGCCAGCGCCGTTGATTTGGTCATCCCGGCAACACCATGCTTGGCCGTTGAGTACGCCAACGAAAACGAGTTGGCGACCAAGCCGAGGATCGACGAAGTATTGACGATGGAACCACCGCCGGATTTGAGCATCGCCGGAATTTCATAATGCATGCCGTAAAAAACGGAGAAGAGATTGACTTCGATCGTTTTGCGGAACTGCGCGCCGGTAATCTGCGTTGCCGAACCGGAAACACCGGAGATGCCCGCATTGTTAAACGCCGCGTGCAGCCCACCATACGTCGATACCGCCAGATTAACCGAAGCTTTGACATCCTCTTCGGAAGACGCATCGCCAACATGAACCGTCGCTTGACCGCCCGCCTTGATGATTTCTTCGGCTGTTGCATGAACGGTTTCTTGGTTCAAATCCGAAACCACCACCGACGCACCCGCTTGCGCCAGCGTAATCGCCGCCATTTTGCCGATGCCCGAACCTGCGCCCGTGACCAGCGCAACTTTTCCTTTCATTTCCTGTGGCATAACTATTCTCCTTTCAAGATCATGATTGGATGACTTTCTGAAGCTGGTATACAACATTGCCGAGGTCATGACAACCATGCCCGAAAAACAGCCGTTCCAGAGATACCTGTTAGAGAACGATCCATAAAAAACGGCTCCCGGAAAACCGGAAGCCGTTGTAAAAAGTATTGCTCTCAGGTACTTGTCGGCTTAACTCCAAACGAGCCAAGCAAACATGGTGATCACGATCACCGCCGCGATAACCAACCAGATACCAGCTTTGATCATTTCTCTCTGTTTGATGAGACCGGTACCAAATACGATCGCATTCGGCGGTGTCGCAACTGGCAACATGAACGCCATCGATGCGCCGATACCAATCACGATCGTCAGCAGATGCTTCGGCATGCCAAGCGCTTCGCTTACCGTCGCAAACAACGGCACCAGCAATGCAGCAGCAGCCGTGTTACTGGAAAACTCGGTCAAGCAGATAATGAACGCACAAACCGCCGCGATGATGATGAGCGGATGGCTATTGCTCAATGCACTGCCAAGCCCTTCAGCCAATACCGCGCTAGCGCCGGAATCTCTCAGAACTGCGCTCAGAGTCAAACCGCCGCCGAACAGCAACAACACGCCCCATTCGGTGTTTTCCTGAACCTGCCGCCAAGTCGCGACACCCGCAACACCGATGACAACAGCGGCGGCTACCGCGATCACTGAGTCAAAATCCTTGATTCCGCCCAGTGCCGCACTGATTTTTGAGCTCAGAATCCAGCACGTTGCTGTCACCGCGAAAATGATGATTGCGATAATGCGCGACCGCGTCCAAACGAACGCTTCCGATTTGACTTCGATGCGATGTCCCATCTTGGGTCTGAATACAAGATACAGAATCCCGATCATCAACGGCAGCATCACGAGCATGACCGGAATACCAAATTTCATCCAGTCAACAAAGGACAATTCCAACTCTGCTGCCGCAATTGCGTTCGGTGGGCTGCCCACGATCGTGCCCAAGCCGCCGATACTCGCGCTATACGCAACGCCAAGCAGCAAGAAGACGAAGGTACCCCGTTCTTTTTCCGTATCCAGATTACTGAGAATACCCAGCGACAGAGGTAACATCATCGCCGTGGTCGCGGTATTGCTGATCCACATCGACAACGCCGCCGTACCAACAAACAGCATGACAGCAGCAACGCCAAAGCTCCCTCGTGCCAATAACAGCAACCTGTTGGCGATCAACCGGTCAATTCCCTGAATATGGAGCGCCGTTGCCAATGCAAAACCACCAAAAAAGAGAAAAATGGTGGGGTTGGCAAAAGACCGTAATGCGCCATTCGTATTCATCAGCCCAAACATCACCGCCACTATGGGAACAAGCAGCGCGGTAATCGTGATATGGATTGCCTCGGTCAGCCACAAGATACCGATGAAGACCAACGTTGCCAAACCAGCGTTCGTTTTCGGCTCGTAAGGTAACAATTTTAACAAGGCAATCAATATAACAATATCGACGGCCACGATAATCAGGCCGCGTTTGGAAACGTCTGACGTCCGAGACAAAGCCGGATCGAGATTTTCCAAGTTTCCAATCTTTTCGTTACTCATAAGCATTTCTCCTAATCGTGGGAATATCTCTACGCAATAAAGCCTGCGTATTGTGCGGAAAAGAATACTTCATGGCAAGGGATTTAACAACATTTATCAAAATATAGCGTCTTGTAACTTTAGCAATATGCTGCTCGAAAAATGACGCGTTAATTGACTTTTCCGCTACATTCTTTGTGATCGTTTTTTAACCGACTGATTTTTTATACTTTTTTATAACCTCGGTTGATGACACATCACATGCCCTGATTTTTTTGCATGAACAGAGAAAATTTTTGACTGTTATTTTAATTCCTTGTCATCAACTTTGTGCGCTATGCGTTGTCGACAAGTGCATTAGAAACAGTCCGACCTTGCTTTTTTGGGAATTTTAAATCGCGTGGTACGCATTGAGAACTGGTGCAAATGATTCGCTATCACGATTCAAAGTCTTTTTTCGCGGGACATTCCAGAAAACGCACAGCCAATATTCAATGTTTTTTTAACCAATTGTGTGGCATTCCAATATTGATATACGTTAATGAAATCTTCACGCTTGAAGAAAATCGTTATCATCAAAACGACCTTGCGATTTCCATCATTCATGTCCAGCGGTCAAACACCGTTTTGTGCGCCGTCGTCGTCATCACGTCAAAATAATTCTGAAATCAAATGCTTAAAGCTGACATTGAGAATTGTCATATCAACATTGATGTTGGCAAAGACGAAACCTGCATCA
>DAISYG010000016.1:0-31872 GCA_036825435.1 Casimicrobiaceae bacterium
TAGGGGCGAAAAATTTTTCGCCCCTACGGTGTCTCATTGTGTGTATGAAGCGCGGGATTTTTTCTGATCCTTGAAACCTGACATCTGATACCTGAAAGCCGCGTCGCTGCGCTCCTCGCAATGACAGCCGTTTCTTGGATATTTTGGTGGGAAAGGAACGTTTTGCGCTTCGACGATATGTAGGGGCGAAAAATTTTTCGCCCCTACGGTGTCTCATTGTGTGTATGAAGCGTGGAGTTTTTCTGATCCCTGGCTCCTGATCCCTGGCTCCTGATCCCTGGCTCCTGATCCCTGGCTCCTGATCCCTGGCTCCTGAAACCTGACTCCTGACTCCTGAAACCGTCACCTGTCATCTGATTTCTGATTTCTGAACATTTTCAAAACCGCTGCCGCCGAATAACCTCGGCTCATCAGAAAGCGAATTTGTTTGTTTTTCTCTTTGCCGTCGTCGGGCAGTTTCCCGAAGCGTTGCTGCCACAACGCCAGCACTTCATCTTCTTCGCTGGTTTCATCAAGCGTCGTTAACGCCGCTTCGGCGGTTTCCGCGTCGATGCCCTGCTCTTTGAGTTGCATGGCGATGGATCGTTTGCTGTATTTTCCCTGCCGCCGCCGCACCAGTGCTTCGGCAAAGCGTTCGTCGGAGAGCAACCCGAGTTGTGTCAATTCATCCAATGCGGCATCAACTTCGTCCCGCGCTGCGCCGTCTCGTATCAAGCGTTGCGCCAGTTCGGCGCGACCATATTCGCGCCGCGATAAGCAGCGAATGGCTTGTTGTTTGACGGTGGGTTTTTCTTTTTTCATGTTCAATGGGGATGATAATATAGTCTTTTCTCATTCGCCATCGAGTTTTCACGTCATGAAAAATCCTGATCAACTGACCCGTTTCGGCGTCGCCATGCCCGAATCATTGCTGGCGCAGTTCGACGCTTGGAGCGCGCGCTCCGGTTTGCCGAATCGTTCGGAAGCACTGCGCCACTTGGTACGCGATTATATTTCGCGACGGCATTGGGAAGAAGGCCATGGCTTTGTGCACGGCACGATCACGTTGATTTACGATCATCATGCGCACGATCTTTCCGGCGCGCTGACTGCGCTGCAACATGATTTCGGCGACATCATCGTGTGTACGACGCATGTGCACGTTACCCACGAAACGTGTCTTGAGTGCATCGTGTTGCGCGGCAAGGTGCAGCGATTGAAAAAGTTTGAAGAGGCATTGGCGAATATTCGCGGTTTGCGGAATGTGGGTACGGTGATTTCTGCTGCTTAGGGCTTCAGCGCAGCCATTGCTTGTGCGGGGTAATCAAGCAATGGTTTTTCAAGAATCGTAGCGACTAATATACGAATCACCTTCTTCGACAATATCCGTCAACACTGGATAATCATCGTCGTCGGTCCACTCGCCACCCGCCGAAGCTGTTTCCGACGAAACGAATGACCCTGCGGAAGAGAGCTTCATCGCCGCATCCTGACGCCGTCGTTCGCGGATGGCTCTTTCGATCATTTCGGCAACGTCGGGTTCTCTGGGCTCGGGCTTCGGTTCTGCCTTGGTCTTGGCGGCATTGCGCGCCTCCATGAACGCTTGGATTTTCTTTTCGTTTTCCAATACTTCCATCAGAACTGCGGCGGCAGAAAAACGCAGCGGCGGTGTTTCTTCCTGCACAGTCGCGACGGGCTGTGGTAGTGTTTCTTCGAGCTCGGATTGCAGTGGCACCTCAGGCGACGCTGACAATATTGGTTTTTCTTCCAGCGCGGTCACATCTTCGGCCACAACTGCGATGACAGATTGCGATGTTTCTTCGATATGCGAATCAGGCAGTTCTACAGACGAAGGCAGCGCAAATTCCGGCTCAGGTTCATCGTTGCTTTCTTCGATATTCTTTTCAATACTTTCTTCATGTCCACTATCGTGCCCCTCGCCTTCATCGTCGAGCGATTCGGCCAGCGTCGAAGCTTCCTGAATCTGATCTTGTTCCATCAACGCCGAAGAATCATCGCTGATTTCCGCCACTTCCATGTCTTCCATCTCTTCTTCGTCGAAGATGAACTCAGGCGGCTCGGTCAACACGTCGTCTTCGATACTGCTGTCGCTGTCGATAGGCATGAACGCGAACAATCGATCACGCACACTTTTCAGTTCGTCATCCGTGCTTTCGGTATCTGCCCCGATGAATCGGGGTTCATCATTTTCGATGTTTTCGGCAATTTCGGCAACGCTCGGCACCGACGGTTCATCTTCCGACGTCAAATAATCTTCTTCGACGGCATCGTCTTCCACATCACCATTTGCGCTTTCGAGTGCGATAAATTCAGGTTCATCGTCTGCAACGGCTTCAGCAGCTTCAACAACTTCCGCAGTTTCCGACGCAAATGGTTTATCTTCTGGCGTTAGATAAAAATTTTCTTCGATGGCGACTTCTTCCACGGGCAAATCATGAAGTACATTTTCTTCACCATCGTCACTCATGTTTTCGGGCGCGGTGTATTCAACTTCGACGCTGCCGACGATTTCCACCATGTCCTGCGCCGAGAGTTCGTCTTTCAGCACCGGAAAAAATTCTTCCGCCGCATCGTCAACGAACGCATCTTTCGACACACTGTTGGTTCCGACTCCTTCCACCTTGGACGCAACATATTCAGTTTCGGCTATCGTCGTTTCTTCCAGCAACGGCGACTCCGTTTCGCTTTCTTCTTTGCTTTCTATTTCAGACGCAGCGTCTTCAGCGGCGACAGTTTCCATAACGGCAGCTGTTTCCTGCGATGGTTCGGCTTCGCTTGTTTCTTCCATTCCAAACTCAGCGTATTCCGTTTTGGCTGTTTCGACCGTCGTCTCTTCCCGTAGCGCTAACTCATCCGGCGGCAATGACTCTTTCGTGACGGCGTCCTCGATATTCGCAGGTAAATGCGCCGTTTCCTTGAGCGCAAATGCCGACGATGAACGCCGGTTACGCTGCATGATCGCGTCAACGGAATTCAATAAATCCTGAACAGTCTGATGAGAGTCCGCGGACATGGTTCGCTCACCGTCCTGATAAATTGTGCGCACGCAGCATGTAGCCGCGTTCTTGATAAAAACGGTAGCGCTTGCGGCCTTCCATCACCGCCGTGTGATCGGTGCTGACGATTTCCACGAGACGCTCAAAGCGACTGAAAAATTCCGGCACCTGATGTTGCAAGTTGATCAGCACGTCGGCACTGCCGTCATGCGTCAGGCTGTGGTCAATCAGAATCGGCGTTTCGTCCGCCAATGGGTGATTCAAACGACAATGCGGCAGAAAGTCGGTCGCCGGTTCGACCCACAGTCGTTTGTCGATCTGTTCGGTCATGGTTTCGCTTTCCGTCAGCACCCTGATTTTTCCGTGCTGCGGATATGCCTTGCGCACCAGTTGCACGGCGACGCGCATGGGGTCCGAAACGTGGGTGTAAAAATCAACGATGGTCATAATAATGGTTTTAACCGCACCTCGTGCTCGAAAACTGCCGAAAAGCGTTGCGAATGAATTCTGAGGGAAATCTCAACGCGGATTCATTTTCGCGCCGTCTTTTTCAGTCATTATACCGCTCTCGTGAAATGAGCCACGCAACCAGCAACGGCACAGGCCGCCCCGTCGCACCTTTTTCCTTGCCTTCCTTGTACGCGACCCCAGCAATGTCGAGGTGCGCCCAATCGTATTTTTTCGCAAAACGCGATAAAAAGCAGGCCGCGGTGATGCTGCCCGCAGGACGTCCGGCGACGTTGGCGACGTCCGCAAAATTGCTTTTCAGCCCTCCGTGGTAGTCGCTCCACATCGGCATCGGCCAAGCGCGGTCGAAGGCATCGTCGCCCGCGTTTACCAGTGCGCGCACCAGCGTCTCGTTGTTGCCGAATACGCCGCATGCGACGTTGCCGAGCGCAATCACCATCGCGCCGGTCAGAGTCGCCACGTCCACCACCGCGCCCGGATCGAAGCGTTCCGCATACGTCAACGCGTCAGCGAGAATGAGCCGTCCTTCGGCGTCGGTATTGAGGATTTCGATGGTTTGTCCGGACATACTGGTGACGATGTCGCCCGGTCGGGTCGCCGTTCCCGACGGCAAATTTTCGCACGTCGGCACCAACCCGATGATGTGCAGATCAGGATCAATGTCGGCGATCGCACGGAATGTGCCAAACACGCTCGCCGCGCCGCACATGTCGAATTTCATCTGATCCATATCCGCCGGCGGCTTCAGCGAAATTCCACCGGAGTCGAAGGTAATACCCTTGCCCACCAGCACCAGCGGTTTGTTTTTCGTGCGTCCCTTGCCATATTCGAGTTTGATGAAACGCGGCGGCGTCGCACTGCCTTTCGTCACTGCCAGAAGAGCATTCATCCCTTCCCGTTTGATTTCTTCGAGACCGAGCACGTCCGCGCTGATGTCGCGGTATTGATGTGCTAACCGCTTCGCCTGATCCGCCAGATATTCAGGCGTACAAATGTTGGCGGGCAGATTGCCCAAGTTTCGCGCCAGCGTGACGCCCTCGGCAATCGCGCGACCGCGCGCCATCATCACTTCGGCAACCGAAAGATCGGGACGCATCGGCACGGTGAATGTCAGCTTGCGCAGCGGACGACGCACATCGCTGTTTTCGGTTTTGAGATCCGAAAAATTGTAAACCGCTTCGTTGGCGGCGATCACCGCGTGCTCAATTTGCCAACCGATTTCGCGCTTGCGCACCTTTTCTTCGGTCAGATAAATCACCGCCTCATAGGCGCCGGTTTCATTGAGAAATTTCACGGCGGCGCGAATCGCCGCATAAAATTCGCCGTCTCTGAAGTCGCGCTCTTTGCCCAGTCCCACCAATAGCACACGATCACATGCCGTATTGGGCACGTTGTAGAGCATCAGCGTCGTGCCCAGTCGCCCTTCCATATCGCCGCGTCGCACAATTTCGCTGATGTACCCCTTGGCGGCGCGGTCGATGCGTTCTGCCGATAACGTCAGCTTGCGATTGTCGAAAACACCGGCAACAACACACGCCGTGCGCTGTTTCTCGGGGTTGCCTGTTTTTATGGTAAATTCCATCTTGTCCTCGTTCTCGTGAAATTAAAAGAGAATCACGCTTTGACCGCATTATCGTAAAAATATCGCCTAAAAGTCAAAAACTATTCATCAGGAATACTTTCTTTCAGCATGATCTTCAAGCACAGCCTGATCCGTGAACTGACCATGACCTCGGCAGGCTTGTTCATCGTCGCCGTCGCCATTCTGTTCACCAATCTGATTTTGCGGCTTTTGGGGCGCGCCGCCGGCGGACGGCTGGATACAGAAGGCATTTTACCGATGCTGGGCTTTTATGCGTTGCAATATTTGCATATTTTGCTCGTCATCACGCTGTTTTTGTCGGTTTTGATGACGCTCACCCGCGCCTACCGCGACAGCGAAATGATCGTGTGGTTTTCATCGGGACGTTCGCTGACTGCGTGGATTCGTCCGATTCTCACCTACGCCGCTTCTTTTCTTTTCGTCATCTTCCTTTTGTCATTTTTTCTGACGCCGTGGGCACAGCAACAGCGCCAGCAATATCAGCAACAACTGGAAAATCGCGACGAAATCTCGATGTTGGCGCCCGGACTGTTCCGCGAGTTTCAGCGCGCCGGGTTAGTTGTGTATATCGAAAGCATCAATTCGTTCACGGGCGTCATCAAGAACGTTTTTTTGCAATCCATCGACAAAACCCGCAGCGAAACCCTTTCTGCGCGTTCCGCATTCATAGAGGTGCGCGACAACGGCGAACGTTTTCTGGTGATGGAAAACGGCAATCGTTATGTCGGCACACCCGGCTCCGCTGATTATCAGATCATCGAATTTGCCCAGCTTGGGCGGCGCATCGAGCCTGCCGAACAAACTCTGATCGAACCGGGCGTGCGCGCCACACCTTCGCTGACGCTGTTGAAAGCGCCCGGTTCCGCCGAAAAAGGCGAACTGTTCTGGCGCATTTCGGTGCCGCTGATGGGACTCATGCTGACCATTCTCGCGATTCCGCTCGGCTATGTGAATAATCGCATGGGGCGTTCATTCAACTTCATTGCTGCGGTGTTGATCTATCTGATCTATTCGAACAGCCTCAACATTCTGCAAGGGCTGGTTGCGCACGACAAATTGTCGTTCTGGCTCGCGCTGCTCATCCCGCATGGCACGGCATTGCTGTTGGCAATCCTGCTGCTGCGCCACCGTATTTATCCTTACGCATTCCGACGGCGCGCATCCGCGTCTTCCAACCACGGCGCGCCCGCTTCATGAATACGCTGCAACGTTATCTGTGGCGCGAAATTTCGTTGGCGACACTGTTTCTGGTGTTCGCGCTGGTGCTGGTATTCGCCTTTTTCGATGTCATCAACGAGCTCGGCGATCTCGGCAAAGGACGCACGTTGTCGTCGATTTTCCTCTATGTTCTCTTCACAATTCCATCACGTTTTTATGAATTGGCGCCCGTTGCCGCGCTGATCGGCACGCTGTATGTGCTCGCGCAGATGGTGACCAACTCGGAATTCACCGTGATGCGCGTGTCGGGCATGTCGCTGGCGCAGGTCAGCCGCGCCATCATTCAGGTCGGCATTCCGATCGCGCTGGTCACTTTTTTGGCGGGCGAACTTCTGGCACCGCCCGCCGAACGCATCGCCAACGATCTGCGCAACGTCAACCGCTCCGGCTCGGGCGAAATGATCGCGCAGCAGTTTTCGTCCGGCTTTTGGTTCAAGGAAAACACCACCTACACCAACATCCGCGCCGCCACGGCGTCACACATTTTGTTGAACGTTTTCCTTTATGAATTCGACGACAACATGAACCTGCTACGCATCCGCAACGCCGAGCGCGCTGTGTTCAATGATCAGCAGTTGATGTGGCGAATGGACAATGTTCAAGTCACTGAATTTGCTGCCGACGACATCCGTGTGTATGAAGAGTCTGAATATCAATGGCAGACGATTCTGCGCCCGTCCATTCTGACGGTGTATCAAATTCCGCCGGAGCAACTTGAAATCAAAACGTTGTATGAAAACATCAGTATTCTGCATAAGAGTTCTCAAGATACGTCGCGCTTCGAAATCGCGCTCTGGGTCAAGCTCGTTTACCCGATCAATATTTTCGTGATGATGCTGCTGGCGCTGCCTTTCTCGCAATTTCGAACACGTCAAGGCGGTATCGGCATCCGTCTCTTCACCGGCGCCATGCTTGGGCTACTCTTCTTTTTGGTTGGACGTCTTTTTTCCTACATGGGCGTGCTCAATCACTGGCAACCGCTCATTTCCGCCTTTGCACCGACGGCGCTTTTCCTGCTGTTAACGTTCGGAGTCATGTATTACCAAGAGCGAAAATAGCACTTTTCAAAACGACGTTGAAACTGCTCCGCCATCAATTCCATTCCGAGAAAACAGTTAAAGAAGCTTCCGTAAGCATTTGATGTGAAATGTTTTTTAACATCGCGCATCGAAAAAAATGGCTTTCTTTCATCGCAACGGCATGCCGAATATTTGCGCATCAACCCTTGGGCAAAACGCTTTTTTCTGAAACAATATAAGGGTTGAAAATTCTGATCAAGCCTCGTGGACTCACCGCAAAAAAACCAAGAAGAAACAAAAATTCCCATACCCAGACAATGCCCGCCCATTGAGCGTTTTCGCCTGATCATCGGTGCTTTGTTCGTTCTCGGCGTCGCGGTTTACGCCATACTCAGTCAAAACATACACGGCGGCGGCACACTCGCCATCATCGCCGCGGCCGTTGGCGCGTATATGGCGATGAACATCGGCGCCAACGACGTCGCCAATAATGTTGGCCCTGCCGTTGGCTCCAAGGCGATGACGCTGATGACGGCGCTGATCATTGCCGCGATTTTCGAAGCGGCAGGCGCGCTGATCGCGGGCGCGGATGTCGTTGACACTATCCGCAGCGGCATCATCAAACAGGATGCCATCACCAATGCCGACACCTTTGTCTGGCTGATGCTTGGCGCACTTTTCGCCGCCGCGATCTGGCTCAACATCGCAACAGCCGTCGGCGCACCCGTTTCCACCACGCACTCCATCGTCGGCGCAGTGTTGGGCGGAGGCTTGGCCGCTAGCGGCGTGCAAGCCGTAAACTGGCTGGTTCTGATCAACATCGCAGCGAGTTGGATCGTTTCGCCGCTTCTGGGTGGTTTGTTTGCAGCGTGCTTTTTGTACCTGCTCAAACGTCTGATCATGTACAAAAAAGATATGGCGCAGGCGGCACGCAATATTTTGCCGTGGCTGCTGTCGTTCATGGTCTGGGTTTTTTCCACTTACCTTTTACTCAAAGGCTTGAGCAATCTCTGGAAAACGGGCTTTATTCAAGCAGTAATCATCGGCCTTCTGCTCGCAATCGCTAGCTTCTTCTGGCTGCGTCGTCGTTACCGCTCCGAACGCAAAGAAATTGAAAACAGCAAATCAGGCGTCAATGAATTGTTTTCACTGCCGCTTGTTTTTTCCGCTGCGTTGCTCAGCTTTGCACACGGCTCCAACGATGTCGCCAATGCCGTCGGTCCGCTAGCCGCCATTGTCGATGCCTCGCGCGGCGCGATGACAGCCTCTTCCGGCATTCCGCTCTGGATCATGATGGTCGGCGCAATCGGCATCTCGCTGGGGCTGGCGCTGTACGGTCCGCGCCTGATCCGCACCGTCGGCACCGAAATCACCGATCTTGATCAAACGCGAGCGTTCTGCATCGCGCTGTCGGCGGCGATCACCGTGATCTTCGCCAGCCAATTCGGCCTGCCCGTCAGTTCGACGCACATCGCCGTCGGCGGCGTTTTCGGCGTCGGCTTTCTGCGCGAATATCTCAAGACCAGCTATGCACACATGATTGAGGAAATCCGCGAACATTATCCTCAGGAGCGGCACTCCGAGATCAACGCATTCATGCAACGCTTCGAAGCCGCAGCCATCAAGGAACGCGGTGAAATGCTCAAAAAACTCAAGAAGCTCAAGAAAAACGCACCGGTCGCGTTATCCAAAACTGAACGCAGAAATCTGCGCAGCGTTTATAAAGAAGAGTTAGTCAAACGTTCGCTGGTGATCCGCATCGCCGCCGCTTGGTTGATTACCGTTCCCGCATCAGCACTGTTATCCGCACTTTTCTTCTTCATGTTACGTGGGATGATGTTGCCGTAGTCAGACGTCAGGGATCAGCAAAAAACGGCGTGAAACTTGATTGCCGCCGCTTTCAGATGACCGTGATCAGATGCAGGGAATCAGGAATAAGACGATGTTGGCGAAGGTAATACATCACCGATGATGCCTCGCCATTTCCCAATATAGCCGTCATTCCCGCGCAGGCGGGAATCCAGAAAAATGAGCCACGTTGACTGGATCCCCGCCTTCGCGGGAATGACGCCGAAGCAGGGGCATTCTTCATACAAAGCGTCTATTTGTTTAAGGAACCACTGATTAATTACTGCGCACGCGCAACACGGCGTTGGAATTTTCCTCAAAATGCTCATTTACTGCCGTGTAAACTCCGCTTTTCGTCGCGCTTTTTGGAAAATGCGCCGCCTTGTCTTGCTCACGCTCGTCACATTAATCAGCGATTCCTTATGTTGTTGACCATACAAGAAGACGCGGTTCCATGCTACGAGCGCAAATTTTCCAGCTCTCAAATTTCCATCGGAACCCAAAGTGTTGCAAATTCGGTCTTTTTCCATTTTCATCAACAACAATTGGCGAAGAAAAGGCATTGATTAGACGAATCTCGCCTATAATGCGAATGTATTTATGGTCGCACAGCAACATCTTTCATCAAACTTTTACGCCTCTTGAAATGGAGCTTGGCATGAATCATTTCTTCTTGAAAACACGCGTTGGCAAAAGCTTTCTCGTCTTAACGGCTTTCTTCTTTGCAACCAGCCTCGCGCATTCGGCGACGATCACCGTCAATAGCGCGGCGGATGGTTCGGATGCAACCAGTTGCACACTGCGCGATGCGGTGGCGGCTGCGAATGGCGATAGCGTGGTTGGCGGGTGTACCGCAGGAAGCGGCACGGACACCATCGTCTTTGACGCCTCTCTCGCCAACACCACGATTGAAGTGGCGAACGGCGGCCAAATCGAAATCTCTTCAGACCTCACCATTGACGGTGGCGCCAACAACATCACGCTCGATGCCGACCCCGGCACTGGAGCCAGCAACCGCATCTTCTACGTCAGCGGCGGCACGCAGCTCACCGTCGAAAACCTGACCTTCCAGAACGGGAATGCGGGAAGCGGCAGTACCAATTACGGCGGCGCGATCATGGTCAACATCGGCAGCCACACACTCACCGTCAACCGCTGCGCGTTTGACAACAACCGCGCAGAGTACGGCGGCGCGATTGATATTAATGATTCCTCCAGCACCATTCTTGTCAGCGACAGCACCTTTACCGGCAATACGGCGACGAGCATCGGCGGCGCGATTTATGCGAGCAACGCCACGGTGTCGGCGAGCACCTTCTCCGACAATAGTGCGACCTACGGCGGCGGCGCGATTAATGCGAGCAACGCCACGGTGTCGGCGAGCACCTTCACCAGCAATACGGCGACGGACGGCGGCGCGATTTATGCGTATTACAATGCCACGGTGTCGGCGAGCACCTTCACTGGCAATTCGGCGACGGACCTGGGCGGCGCGATTTATGCGGATGAGAATCTCTACGCCCGCCACTTGACGATGGTCAACAACACGGCAACCAACGACGGCGCGTCGGTTTATGTGTATGGCTATGGCGGCAGCAAAACCATGGTCATCCACAACAGCATCATCGTCGGCGCCAACGCCAACGACCATTGCGCGGTGGACGACGGAAGCACGTCCATCACCGGCAGCTACAACCTGGAATGGGTCAGCGGCAGCGGCGATCAGACTTCCTGCTCGCAAGCCGCTTCTCCGCAACCGGTTTCGGCAGGAGCGGCAACGCAGGTTTCCGACATCGTTGCCACCACCCTCGCCAACAACGGCGGCCCGACGCAGACTTTGGCATTGCCCAACGGCAGCCCCGCCATCGGCAAGGCGGATGCAACAACACCAACCGGCACATCGCAGATGTGGGATTTCACTGCCAGCGACTGGACCGACGCCACCGAAGATCAACGCGGGTATGGACGCCTTCCGGTCGCTGACGGACGCGACCTCGGCGCGTTTGAAACCAATGCGCTGGGGTTTACGCCCGCCGCTTTGCCCGCAGGCACAGAGGGCGCTTCTTTATACGGCAACACCGGTGGGCACGGCGAGCGGCGGAACGCCAGCACTGATATTTTCCGCAACGAGCTTGCCGACGGGCATGAATATTGGCCCAGACACAGGAAATATTTCAGGAACACCGACGCAGGCGGGAACGTTTTCGGTTCAGGTGACGGTGGCGGATAGCGCAGGCCGCGCGGTGACGCACGTGCTGCCGCTTTTGATTCAACCCCGCGCGCTGCCCGCGGGCGTTTCCATCCCCGTGCTGCCGCTGCCGCTGTTGCTGCTGCTGGCGGGACTGGTCGGGTTGATTGGCGTGAGGCGGTTCGGGGTTCAGTGATCAAGTTGCAGGAGGCAGGAGGCGGAAAAGTTGGATCAATGATTTTGACCCTCTCCCCCGACCCCTCTCCCACAAGTGGGCGAGGGGAGCGTTATCCGCCGCGAAAAACGCATCGTGGAAACGGTGCGTTTTTTTGTTGTCTGCTGCTCATGTCCCAGTCTTTGCTTTATGTCAAAGCATCCAAGAAACGGCTGTCATTGCGAGCCGACGAAGTCGGCGTGGCAATCCAGGGGTTTTAAGGAAGCGCTGATGAATGTCGCGAGCGCGGGCAAGACAAGGCGGAATTCGACGAAAAAGCGGAGTTTGCTACCGTTGCAAAAACCCCTGGATTGCCACGTCGCTACGCTCCTCGCAATGACAGTTTTATTCTTGGGTATTTTGGTGGAAAAGGAACGTTTTGCGCTTTGGTGAAGAAAAGCGGTGGGAAAGGAACGTTTTGCGCTTGAGTGAAGAAAAGCGGTGGATAACGCATCGTGGAAGTCGCAAAAGTGCGCAAAAGCAGTGCGTTTTTTTGTTGTTTGCCGCTCATGTCCCAGTCTTTGCTTTATGTCAAAGCATCCAAGAAACGGCTGTCATTGCGAGCCGACGAAGTCGGCGTGGCAATCCAGGGGTTTTAAGGAAGCGCTGATGAATGTCGCGAGCGCGGGCAAGACAAGGCGGAATTCGACGAAAAAGCGGAGTTTGCTACCGTTGCAAAAACCCCTGGATTGCCACGTCGCTACGCTCCTCGCAATGACAGTTTTATTCTTGGGTATTTTGGTGGGAAAGGAACGTTTTGCGCTTGAGTGAAGAAAAGCGGCGGGAAAGGAACGTTTTTGCGCTTTGGTGAAGAAAAGCGGTGGATAACGCATCGTGGAAGTCGCAAAAGTGCGCAAAAGCAGTGCGTTTTTTTGTTGTTTGCCGCTCATGTCCCAGTCTTTGCTTTATGTCAAAGCATCCAAGAAACGGCTGTCATTGCGAGCCGACGAAGTCGGCGTGGCAATCCAGGGGTTTTAAGGAAGCGCTGATGAATGTCGCGAGCGCGGGCAAGACAAGGCGGAATTCGACGAAAAAGCGGAGTTTGCTACCGTTGCAAAAACCCCTGGATTGCCACGTCGCTACGCTCCTCGCAATGACAGTTTTATTCTTGGATATTTTGGTGGGAAAGGAACGTTTTGCGCTTGAGCGAAGAAAAGCGGTGGAAAACGAAGGTTTTATGAGCTTAGGCGAAGAAAGACAGAGACGGCGGATAACGCCGCGCTAACCCGTCCCATGGCTTTGTTTGAGTGGACGCCGTCTACTTTTCAAGCTTCTTGACGCCAGCGATAAATAATCGATGACGGTGAATCGCATCCTGCTACTGAGCAACTGGAGCAACTGCCGCCACTGCTGCAACCATTGGTCGCGACGATATCCTGCATTTTCTGCGCGACAACGTTTCCCTTGCGTACCCAGTGTTCCACCATCGGCTGCACGGCGCTTTCGGGAATGTCAAAATGGCGCGCCAGATCAGACAGGCGCACCATTTTATGTTCTTTGATGTAATCGCGCAGTTCCAGAAGAATCATGATGGGCCAAACGTTTTTCTCTGCCGCCATTCCCGCCTGCGCGAGAATGACGGTTTTTTGTATCAGCAACACCCGCTATCAAACGATTTCGCCGGTGGCAATTTGACATCGCGCTGCGACAAGCCGAAGTAGCGCAGGATGAAGAACAATCCCACCAGCGCCGCAGCAAGCCCGACCAACCACAATCCTGCGCTCGCCGGAGACGTGCTGAGCAGCGACAACTGATAGTACACCGTCGCGCACACCCACGCGAGAACGAATGTCCACACGGCAACCATCAGCGTCCATTTTGTCCCTGCTTCACGGTACACCGCGCCCAAAGCCGCAGCACACGGCGTATAGAGCAGGATAAAGATCAGGAACGCGATCACGGCACCCGTCGAACCAAATGCAATATGAATTTGCGAAACGGCTGCGTCTGATACTTCCTGATCTTCACTGACGCTTTCCACATCGCCCAACGTGCCCGATATCCCGAGCGGATCAGCAAATGCCGAAACTAGTTCGCTGAGGTTCGCTGGAATCGTCGCAAACGCTTCTTTGACGCCTTCCATCGGTTCATAACCACCTTCTTCTTCACCTTCTTCGGCATCGTCACTGCCCATTTGCGAGTAAAGCGCGTTGAGCGTGCCGATCACGGCTTCTTTGGCGAAGATACCGGTGAAGATACCGACCGTGGCTGGCCAGTTCTTTTCTTCGATACCCATCGGCGTAAACACCGGTGTGATCGTTTTGCCAATATTGGATAACACGGATTGATCGGTATCTTCGTTACCGAAGCTGCCGTCGGTGCCGAGTGAGTTGAAGAAGCTCAATACCATCACCATCAACACAATCGCTTTACCGGCACGGATGATGAAGCTCTTCAAACGTTCCCACGTCAGCGTCAGGATGTTGCGCAGCGTTGGCATCCGGTACGGCGGCAATTCCATGATGAACGGTGTGATCGCACCCGGCAGCAAGGTATGTTTGAGCACCAGCCCCGTCAGAATCGCAATCGCGATACCACCGGTGTAAAGACCGAATACGACGTTTTGCCCGTTGATCGGGAAAAAAATCGCAACCAATAAAGCATAGACCGGCAAGCGCGCACCGCACGACATGTACGGAATCATCATGATCGACATCAGCCGGTCGCGGTTGCTTTCCAGCGTGCGCGTGCCCATGATCGCGGGTACGTTGCAGCCGAAGCCAACCAACATCGGCACAAACGCTTTGCCCGGCAAGCCAATTGCGCGCATGCCGCGATCAACCACCATCGCCGCACGCGCCAAGTAGCCCGAATCTTCGAGGAACGACAAACACAAAAACATCGCGGCGATCACCGGCACGAATGTGGACACGGTTTGGATACCGCCGCCCAGACCGTTCGACAGCACCGCCACCAGCCATTCCGGTGCGTTGATACCTTCCAACAGATAAGCTGAACCATCGACGAGAAGCGTACCGAACAAAATATCGAAGAAGTCGATGAACGCCGAACCGACGTTGATCGCCAATAAAAACATCAGATACATCGCGCCCAGGAAAACCGGAATGCCGGTGATGCGCCCCAGTGCAAAACGGTCAAGGAACGATGTTAGCGATTTGCTGGCTTCGCGCGGGTGATGGATCACTTCGCGACACATCGCATCAATCGCATCGTAGCGGGCACTCGCCAGCGCGATGTCGATTTCGCCATCGCACCATTCGGATAATAGTTTTCGACATGCGTCGATTTCGGTGCGTGTTTCTTCGCTCAGTTGTGCATCGTTGTCCGTCAGCAGCAATGCGTCAAGCAGTGCCCAGCGCGACATCTGATGCAGTTCACTTTTTTCCGGCAGATTTTTCAGATATTCGGCGAGCAGCGCTTCCTGCTTTTCGCCCAGCGTCGTGATTTTCGGATTGGGACGCCGCTTTTCAACCGCGACACGATGAATCGTCTGCCGCAGCTCCGCGATGCCTTCGCCGCGACTGGCGGAAATCGCGACCACCGGACAACCCAGTTTTTCTTCGAGCAGGTGAACGTCGATTTCTTCGCCGCTGTTGCGAACGGCGTCGATCATGTTCAGCGCCACCACCATCGGCTGACCAAGGTCGAGTAGTTGAAACGTCAAATAGAGATTGCGTTGCAGGTTGGTCGCATCGACTATATTGACAATCAGCGTGTCTTTTTCGCTGACGACAAAATTGCGCGCGATCAACTCATCCTGCCCAATGCCCGCCGCCGCGCTTTCGCTTTCGATGGCATACGTGCCGGGTAAGTCGATGACTTCGATACGCTTGCGCCCGTTTCGCTCTTTGTGATCTTCCGATTTTGCGTCAGGAGGAGCTAAGGTGCCACGGCGAACATCGTTGACGTAGAAAAATCCGGATTTGCGATCAACCGTCACACCGGGCCAGTTGCCCGTGCGTTGATGCGAGCCGGTCAGCGCGTTGAATAATGTGGTTTTGCCGCTGTTCGGGTTTCCGATCAGCGCGATCTGGTGCGCAGCTTTGCTCATAATTGACAGGTCTCCACAGCGATGGCCGCAGCCTCTGTTTTGCGCAGACACAGATGGAAACCACGCATTTCGATTTCGATCGGATCGCCAAGCGGTGCAACGCGAACCACGCGCAAATAACAACCGGGCGTGATGCCCATCGCCAGCAATTTGCGACGAAACGGCGCGGCGCTTTCCGTGAGTTTGGTGATCAGCGCCTGTTGGCCAAACGGCAGTTGATCGAGTGTGGTAACTGGCATTCCTTAAGCTCCCGGCAATAGATAATGAGAATTGATCTCAATTATAAGCAAAAATTAAATTCAGGCAATAGAAAAACGTTAAAAATAGCAGCCAGAAAGAAATTTAATGCGACAGCATATTCTGTCGCTCGCCTGCCGCTCAGTCGCAACACCTGAGAAGGTCGTTATAATCGTGCGATCCGATTTATTGGCAAAAGTTTCAACATGACTGCCCTGACCCTTTACGACAATTACACGCGCTCTTTACGCACCTTTGAGCCGCTGCACCCAGGTGGCGAGGTGGGCGTTTATACCTGCGGTCCTACCGTTTACGATTACCAGCACATCGGCAATTACCGCACCTTCCTTTTTGAAGACACGCTGAAGCGCGTCCTGCAATGGAATGGCTACACGGTCAGGCATGTCATGAACATCACCGATGTCGGCCACCTCACCTCGGACGCCGACAGCGGCGAAGACAAAATGGAAAAGGGTGCGCGGCGTACCGGTAAAAGCGCGTGGGACATCGCACAGTTGTACACCGATGCTTTCCTCGACGATTTGAACAAGCTCGCCATCGAACCACCCACTGTCTTGAGCCGTGCCACCGACCACATCCAGGAACAGATCGAATTCATCGCCAACCTTGAAAAAAAGGGCTATACCTATCGCACCTCGGACGGCATTTACTTCGACACCACGAAGCAGAAAGATTACGGTTACCTCGCTCGTCTGAATCGCGAAGGACTGGAAGGAGGCAAGCGTGTCGGTCTGGGGGATAAAAAATGCGTCACCGACTTTGCACTGTGGAAATTTTCCCCGACCGGTGAAAAACGGCAAATGGAATGGGACAGCCCGTGGGGCATCGGTTTTCCCGGCTGGCATATTGAATGCTCTGCGATGGCGCAGCACTACCTTGGCGATTTTTTCGACATCCATTGCGGTGGTGAAGATCATATTCCGATTCACCACACCAACGAAATCGCGCAGACCGAAGCGCGCGTCGGTACGCGACTCGCCAACTTCTGGATGCATGGCTATTTCCTGCTGCTCAATGATGCCAAAATGGCCAAATCGGCGGGCGAGTTCCTGCGTATTCAGTCACTGATTGATCGCGGTTATGACCCGCTTGCGTACCGCTACCTGTGCCTGACCGCCCATTACCGCAAACAACTCAATTTCACCTGGGATGCGCTTGACGCAGCACAAACCGCGCTTGATCGCCTGCGTCATGGCATCCACGCGCTCCCCGACGATCCATCGGCCAAACCCGATGCCGAAGCACTCGAACAGTTCTCCACCGCTGTCAACGATGACCTCAATGCCCCGCGCGCGCTGGCACTAACATGGGATATTTTGCGCGGCACGCTGGATCCCGCCACCAAGCGGGCGACCTTGCTGCGCTTTGACAGCGTTTTCGGTTTGCAACTCGCCACTTGGGAACCGCCGGAAATCACCGTGCCTGATGATATCCGCGCACTTGCCGAACAACGCGCCGCCGCACGCCACGCCAAAAACTGGAGCGAATCCGACCGCCTGCGCGATGAACTCCACGCTGCGGGCTGGGATGTCGAAGATACTGCGGATGGCTATCGCCTGAAGCCAAAATAATGGCTGTCGTGATATGCTTGCCCGTATTGAAATTGTGAGGTTCGTATGAAAAAACAACTAATCATCCTGCTTTCTCTGACACTGACCGCGTTCATCATGGCTGGCTGCACGGCATCCGCCAGCAAGAAAAAAGAAGAAGAAGCGCGCAAAAACACCGTTGACTGCCTGTGGGACGGCGAACGCTTGTTGGTGCGCTTTGACCGCGACGAAGCGCGCGTTCTCCTGCCCGAAGGCACGCGCGTTTATCTCTACAAAATGCCTTCTTCGCGCGGTGTTTACTACACCAACGGCGATTACGAACTGCTCGGCAAAGGAACCGACATCACCTTCGGTCTGGCTGGCGAAGCCAAAAGCCTCGAATGCAAACCCTATGATGTCGAAGACAGCGACCAACGCAAAGAAGATCGTCGCGGTTTGAAGGAAATGGATGTCTATTGATCAGGTTTCAGGTTTCAGGTTTCAGGTTTCAGGAGTCAGGTTGCAGGGAGCAGGGAGCAGGGAGCAGGGAGCAGTAAAACAGAATCACGCGTAGCGCGATCGACATAGCTCCCCTCGCCCGCTTGCGGGAGAGGGGCTGGGGGAGAGGGTGTTCAGGGAACAGAAAAAAACATCATCCAATCTCAAAAAACTTCTTTCTTCATCGAAACATCCAAGAAACGGTTGTCATTGCGAGGAGCGAAGCGACGTGGCAATCCAGACGATGCTGGCGAAGATAATGTGTCACACTGATATTTCCTCATTTGCCAATATTTTTGCTCCCTGATTCCTGACCTCTAATTCCCAGCCATTACTTCACAACCAATCAGCGCGCGTCGCTCAGGATTTTTTCCGATACCTGGCTCATGAATCCTGAATGCTGGATCTCGAAACCGCTATCCAGACTTTTGAACGTTGACGAACCTCGTTTTCCGGAATCCGCGACCTGAGGTGCCAGTTCACCGCAGGAAACGGTGTCCGCGCCGTTCACCCATTCGATATTGCTGACGCCGGAGAAACCGTTGCTCTCTCCGCTTTTTTCGCACAGCGAAGCATGGTTCAAGTTGTTTTCAGAGAGGATCAGACTGTTGTCGATTGCACAGCCGCCACCAAAGTAATCGGCGCAGTACACCGCAGCACCCGCCGTCTGCGCGATGTTATTGACCAGCGTCAAGCGTTGAGCGCTAAGTGCCCAGCCGTTGATGTAAATCGCACCGCCGCGCGCCGACGTATTATCGATGAACATGCTGTTGCTGGTATAAACTTCGTTGGCGAAAATGGCGCCGCCATTGCCGTCAGTCGTGGCATTGGCGGAAAAAGTGCTACCACGAACATGAACTGTATGCCCCCACACTGCGCCGCCATCTTCATTCACAGCTCTGTTATTGGAAAATGCGCTCTCTGTTACCGTACCAACATCGGCAACATAGATCGCTCCGCCGCCGCCATTCACGGTCGCGTTGTCGGCAAAAACGCTGGTAGAAACGGTTGTGTTGAACGCATAAATTGCGCCACCGCTGTCTTCCGCCTTGTTGTTGGTAAACGTGCTGTCCGAAACTGTGGCATTGGCTGCCGCAATCGCGCCACCCGGCTCTTTCGCCGTATTGCGGGAAAACGCGCTCTTCGTCACCACAATATTGCTGTATGTCGAGATTGCGCCGCCGCTGTCCGCCGCACGATTGTCTTCAAACGCACAACCGGATATCGTCAACGTATGCGGAAAAACGCTGACCTGAATTGCGCCGCCATCGCCGTGACCTCTGCGCGTGTCGCCATTGCCTTTCCTGAAACCCAGATCGTGCACGGTGAGCGCACTGCCGCCCTTGACGCGGAAAATACGATTTTTATCGCGCCCGTCGAGCGTCACCAACGGTTTGTTGCTTGCATCCGGCAAGCCGTTGATTGTCAAATCTTTCGTGATGGCGATCGCGCCCTTCATCACCGCAATTGTGGTTGCCGTAGCGAAAATGGTTGAATTGAATGCAATGGTGTCGTCGCTGCCGTAGTGCGTTCCCGCGCAACCACCTTGGTTTGCGCCTCGATTAATCGAGGTGACCGCGTCACGCAAGGTGCAAGCATTCTTGACGAAACCGTCTGCCGCGCTGTTGACGATGATCGTCGCCGCCTGTGCGCCTGTGGTCAGCCATGCGAAAAGAATGACGAGAAGCAGGAGTGATGCAGAAAAACGCATTCGATGCTGCGCTTTTTGCCGTGAACGAACAATGGGCACTTCCCGATGAAAATACTGCTCTGTCCATCTGTTCATAGTCGCACTCCCGTGGATGAAAGGAATTTTGCGGCAGAATTTCCGGCGACTTTTAAACTTTTGTCGCTGGCATATATGGTGTTGGACTGAGAAATTTACCCAGCGTTCATTTTTTTTACAAATTGTTGTCATTGGTGAAAAATATGTCTCTGGCAACGGACAAGTTATCTGTTTTCCAATGCTGAAAACTGTGGTTTTGTTGGTGCAAGCGAGAGCGATGCAGCTATTTGCAGAACGCAAAAGCAGGAGATATTTTTGATTGGAAAAGTCGGAATTACAGTAGTGGGAATAATTCTTCAGGAGCGACAACCGCAGTACCGAATTTGCCGACAACAATGCCCGCCGCCCGGTTGGCAAGATGGACGGCGTCGAGCAACGTCGTACCTGCGCCCAGCGCAGAAGCCAACGTCGCCACCACGGTATCGCCCGCACCGGAAACGTCGTACACCTCACGCGCCATCGTCGGGATGTGTTGCGCTTTCCCGTCGGCAAACAGACTCATTCCTTCTTCGGAGCGCGTCAACAACAAGGCGTCAAATTGCAGCGCGCGACACAGGTTTTCGACGCGCTGGCACAGATCATCTTCGTCGCGCCATGCGCCGACGACACCCTGCAATTCGCTGCGGTTCGGCGTCACCATGAACGCGCCGCGATATTTTTCCCAGTCGCTGCCTTTGGGATCAACGATAACGCGTTTCTGGTGTTGGCGCGCTTCGTCGATCATCGCACTGATGTGGCTCAAGCCACCTTTGCCGTAATCGGATAAAACAACGATATTGGTTTTGGTGATGCTGCGTTTGAAATCCGCCAACTTTCCGGCCAGCGCTTCCTGTGACGGCAGTGTTTCGAAGTCGATGCGCAGCAGTTGCTGCTGCCTGCCGATCACGCGCAACTTGACCGTGGTCGGCAAGTTTGTATCGTGCTGAAAACGCGATGTGATATTGATATTGTCGAGCAAGCCTTCGAGCCTGCGTCCGGCTTCGTCATCACCAATCACCGACAGCAACGTCACGCGACTGCCGAGCGACGCCGCGTTGCGCGCCACGTTCGCCGCACCGCCTGGGCGCGATTCTTCGCGCGCGATGCGCACCACCGGCACCGGTGCTTCCGGCGAAATACGATCCACGTCGCCAAACCAATAACGGTCGAGCATGACATCGCCGACAACCAGAAGATTGGTTTTTGAAAAGTCCGGTTGTTGGGTGTTCTTTTTCATGGTGCGCTTTCGTGGCAACGATCAAGTACGCGATCAGCCGCGCCCGATGCCGAAATATTCCAGACCCGCTTCGCGCACGGCGTGCGGATCGTAAATATTACGCCCATCAAAAATCAGCGGTGTTTTCAGCGCATTTTTGATGCGGGCAAAATCGGGGGACTGAAATGCTTTCCATTCGGTGACGAGCAACAACGCATCGGCATCATATAGTGCGTCGAATGGCGTTGCCGCGTATTCAATATGTTGATCCTCTGCGTCGAAAACGCGTCGTGCTTCAATCATGGCAACCGGATCATAAGCTGCGATCTGCGCACCACGTTGCAGCAATTCACGCACAATCACGCGCGATGGCGCTTCGCGCATGTCGTCGGTGTCCGGCTTGAATGCCAACCCCCACAGCGCGATTTTTTTGCCCGTCAAGTCATCGCCCAACCGCTGGCACACTTTCTTCACCAACACATGTTTTTGCCGCTCATTGGCGCGTTCGACCGCTGCCAACACATCAAATTGCATTTTCTGCTGTTCGGCAATATGCAGCAACGCTTTGACGTCTTTGGGAAAACAACTACCACCGTAACCCGTGCCCGCGTAGAGAAAATGATAGCCGATGCGCGGGTCGGAGCCGATGCCGCGCCGCACCATTTCGATATCGACATTCAGTTTGTCGGCGAGGTTGGCAAGCTCATTGATGAATGAAATACGCGTTGCCAGCATCGCATTCGCCGCGTATTTGGTGAACTCTGCCGAACGCACATCCATCACCAACAGACGTTCGTGGTTGCGCTGAAATGGCGCATAAAGTTCGCGCATGGTGTTGATCGTGAATTCATCATCCGCACCAATGATGATCCTGTCCGGCTTCATGAAGTCATCAATCGCCGCACCCTCTTTCAGGAACTCGGGATTGGACGCGACGGAAAACGTAATATCGACATTGCGCTTTTTCAACGCGCGCGCAATTTCTTCGTGAACGCGATCAGCCGTGCCGACCGGTACGGTGGATTTATCAACAATGATTTTCCGTTCGCTCATGCGCTGCCCGATGTTGCGCGCCGCGTCCAGCACATAACGCATATCTGCCGAACCATCTTCATCCGGCGGCGTACCCACGGCAATGAATTGCAACATTCCAAAATCTGCCGCATAGTCGATATCGGTTGAAAAATGCAGACGTCCCGCGGCGACGTTGCGCGCAATCATTTCCTGCAAGCCAGGCTCGTGGATCGGCACGCCGCCGTTATTCAGAATATCGATTTTTTTTTCGTCAATGTCGAAGCACAACACGTCGTTGCCAACTTCGGCAAAGCAGACGCCAGTCACCAAGCCGACGTATCCCGAACCCACCACGGTAATTTTCATGAATCTCTTTTCCTATTATTGAAAGCCATCCGATGCGTCGCTGCGCCGTGTGCTCATGGTTTCCCATTTCTGGCACCCCGGGCAACGCCAGTAATATTGGCGTGCACGAAATCCGCAATGCCCACAACGATAAAAGCCGACTTTGCGCAAATACGGAACGATCATTTCTTTCATGCGCATCAGATTCTGCTGCGCTTCGTTGTCGTCGCTGCCGATGATCTGTGCTTCCAGAAGATGATCCAGATTCACCAACGTCGGTCTTTTTTCCGCCTCGTCGCGCACGCAACGCATGGTCGCTTCGACAACACCGCGCACTTTGCTGAGTGCAAACAGCGCATTGAATACATCCGGCGACGGATAATCGTTCTGCCAACGTGTCAGCAAGCGAACACCGTATTCGATACGGGAAGGATCGTTGCTGTCGCGACAAACGCGCATGATACGCTCCGCCGCCAGTCCCACCGCAGCCGGTTGATGCGCGGCGATTTCTTCCCATGCAGCCAACGCCGCATCGGTATCCTGTCGCGCCAACGCAATATCACCTTTCAGCAAAAAAGCACGCACGCAGGCACGGTATTCGGCGAACGCTTGGTTGAGAGCCTCTTCGGCGGCGTTCAGGTCTTGATGCACCAATGCATTTTCGGCAATTTCGCAATAATAGTGTGCGATTTCCTTGAAGTGCGGCGTGCGCGCGACGGCTTCCATGCGTCGTGTCACGCGAATCGCTTCCTGCCAGTTTTTTTCGGTTTCGTAGATTTCCAATAAATCGCTCAAAGCCTGATGCTCGAACGGCGTTCCTTCCAGTTCGAGAAACAGCGTCTCGGCGCGATCGAGTAAACCGGCGCGATGAAAATCCTGTGCCAGTTCAAACTTGGCGCGCCCGCGCTGTTCGTCGTTGAGCGCCGGGCGTTCCAACAACGATTGATGGATATGAATGGCACGGGTGAATTCGCCCTGCCGCCGAAACAGCGTACCGAGCGCAAAATGCAAATCAAGCGTTTTCAAATCTTTGTCGGCAATCGACATGAACGATTCGATCGCCTGATCGGGTTGATCGCTCAGCAAATAATTCAATCCGGCAAAATATGATTTGGGTAATTCGCGCGCTTCGGCGAGCAACTGTCGGATATCAATACGTGCCGCAATCCAACCCAGCGCGAAAAACACGACGGGAATCAGCAGCAACCACCAAAGCTCAATATGCATGAATGTTTATTTCAAAAAAATAGCGAAAATGCAGCGCGAAGCAATCAGGCATTTTCCTGTGTCGGTTTGTTTTCATCCGATTTGTTTTCGCCCGTTTGGGTTTCGTCAATCACATCGGCATCAATGGGCGCGGCGACGTTTTCCATCTCCTGCTCTTCCGTTATTTCAACGACTTGCGGAAAAGAAGCGCGCTCTTTATCAAATTCTTTTTCGCGTTTTTTCAATTCCTTCTGTGCCTTCTTCATTTCGCGGCGCGATCGCACCACGTTTAGGCTTCCGGCAATCAACCCGCAGGTAACGCCGAGCGCGAAGGCGATGAACACAATCAAAACCAACGGCAACTGAACCGTCGCCAAACCGAAAAACTTCAGCGTGACCATGTCGGCATTATCAAACGCCAGCAACAGAATCACCAGAAAAACAACTGCCCAGATAATCCAACGAACGACGTTCATAGTGTTTCCTCGCGCAAAGATGATGACCTAACTTGCTTTATAACAAAACAAGGCGCTGTCCGCGCCCTTTTTCTTTACTCCTGATCTTTACCGACATCCACTCGTTGGCGCAATTCCTTACCGGCTTTGAAGTGCGGAATATATTTTTCCGGTACGTTCACCTTTTCGCCGGTTTTGGGATTGCGCCCGACGCGTGGCGGACGATAATTGATCGAAAAACTGCCGAACCCGCGAATCTCGATGCGGTCGCCGCGCACCAGCGCTTCAACCATCGCCTCCAGAATCGTGCGCACCGCCACTTCCGTGTCGCGCGCCAATTGCGGAAATTTCGCAGACAAACGTTCTACCAGTTCCGATCGTGTCATATCGTCCCTCCGGAATGATTACTCTTCTTTTTTGCCGCCGCCGAGTTTGGCTTTCAGCAAAGCGCCGAGGTTGGTCACACCGGCACTACCCGCATTTTCTGTCTTGATCCGCTTCAACGCTTCGTTTTCATCCGCGTTGTCTTTCTGCTTCACCGACAGATTGATGGTGCGGTTTTTGCGATCAATATTGATGATCATCGCCGAAATCTTTTCGCCTTCTTTCAGATGCTGACGAATGTCTTCGACGCGATCACGCGACAGTTCCGATGCACGCAGATAACCTTCGACTTCACCGTCGGCAAGCGCGATGACGGCGCCTTTCGGCTCCACCTCCTTGACCACGCCTTCGACGATGCTGCCTTTATCGTTGATCGCAATGAAATTGCTGAACGGATCGCCTTCAAGCTGCTTGACGCCCAACGAAATGCGCTCGCGCTCGACGTCGATCGCCAATACCACGGTTTCAATTTCCTGACCTTTTTTGAAGTCGCGCACGGCGGTTTCGCCCGGCAACGTCCACGAAAGATCGGACAAGTGCACCAAGCCGTCGATGTTACCCGGCAAACCGATAAAGACGCCGAAATCGGTGATCGACTTGATCGCACCGGTAACGTGATCGCCTTTCTTGTGGTTCATCGCAAACTCTTCCCACGGGTTCGGTTTGCATTGCTTCATGCCCAACGAAATGCGACGACGATCTTCGTCGATTTCGAGAATCATCACTTCGACTTCGTCACTGAGTTGCGTGACTTTGGTTGGGTGGATGTTCTTGTTGGTCCAGTCCATTTCGGAAACGTGCACCAAACCTTCGATACCGGTTTCAATTTCGACAAATGCACCGTAATCCGTGATGTTGGTGACTTTACCGAACAAATGCGTTCCGGCAGGATAGCGACGCCCCAAGCCTTCCCACGGATCGTCGCCCAATTGCTTGATGCCGAGCGATACGCGGTTTTTATCCTGATCAAACTTGAGCACCTTGGCTTCAACTTCTTCGCCCACCGTCAGCACTTCAGACGGATGTTTCACGCGACGCCAAGCAAGGTCGGTGATATGCAGCAAGCCATCAATGCCGCCCAGATCGACGAACGCACCGTAGTCGGTGATGTTCTTGACCACGCCGCGGATGATCGCGCCTTCGCTCAAGGTTTCCAGCAGTTTCTCGCGATCTTCGCCCATGCTTTCTTCGAGCACGGCGCGACGCGAAACCACCACGTTATTGCGTTTCTTGTCGAGCTTGATGACCTTGAACTCCATCGTCTTGTTTTCATAAGGCGAGGTGTCCTTGATCGGACGCACATCGACCAGCGAACCGGGCAGGAAAGCACGGATACCGTTCATCATCACGGTCAGGCCGCCCTTCACTTTGCTGGTGACAAGCCCTTGCACCAGCGCGCCTTCTTCCATCGCAATTTCGAGGTCTTGCCAGGCTTTCAGGCGCTTGGCTTTATCGCGCGATAGGCGCGTCGTGCCGTAACCGTCTTCGATTGATTCGATCGCAACGGTAACAAAGTCGCCTTCTTTGACTTCGACTTCGCCGTTGTCATTCTTGAATTCTTCAATGGGGATAAAACTTTCGGATTTGAGACCGGCGTTCACGACAACAACGTTGTAATCAACACGGGTCACTTCGGCGGTGATCAATTCACCTTGCCGCATTTCCTGACGCGCCAGAGATTCTTCGAATAAATCGGCAAAACTTTCGGTCGGCGCCGGAGAAGTGGTAGCAGTAGCCATTTGGGTTGGTTCCTTCAATCAATAAATACCGTCAACATCGAGAACCCTGTATCTCGCGCGACGGGCTGGTTAATAAAAAGCATGTGCGCAGCTGGCTAAAGCCCGCCTCATGCCGATTCACAAAAACTCAGTTCACGAAAAGCTTTTACACTTAATGCTGATTGAGGCAGCGACGACAGTGTTGCAGCGCCAACGTGAAAACCTGATCGGCATTCAATGACGTGGTATCCATGACCACCGCGTCTGCCGCCGGTTTCAAGGGTGCCGTGGCGCGGCTTTCATCACGAGCGTCGCGCTCGCTGATTTCTTGCAAAAGGGTGGTTATAGTACTTGTTAATCCCTTTTCGATCAACTGTTTATGCCGTCTTTCCGCCCGAACCGCGACACTCGCCGTCAAAAAAAACTTGCACAAGGCATCAGGAAAGACCACCGTACCCATATCGCGCCCATCCGCAACCAGCCCTGGCGCACGTCGCGCCAATCTTTGTAACCGCAGCAACGAAGCGCGTACTGCGGGCAACGCTGCTACTCGAGAAGCGGCTGTCCCCACCTCCTGATGACGTACCACCGTGGTGACATCCTGCCCGTCGAGATGAATTTCCTGCCCGCGAAATTCAGGTGTCAGCGTTGCCGCCAAACTCGCTAACGCGGCTTCATCGTCGAGCGCGATATTCGATTGCAATGCTTTCCAACCCAGCATCCGATAAAAAACGCCACTGTCGAGCAGATGAAAATCAAGTGCACGCGCCAGATTTTCCGCTAACGTACCCTTGCCCGAAGCTGCCGGGCCGTCAACGGTGACAACGGGAACGAAATCAGTCATGACGCACTACGTACTCAACAACGATTGCAATTCGCCGCTTTCATACATTTCGCGCACGATGTCGCAACCACCGACAAATTCGCCGTTGATATAAAGCTGCGGGATCGTCGGCCACTGCGCGTAATCCTTGATGCCCTGCCGGACTTCGGCATCGTCGAGCACATTGATCGCCAGATAATGCTCAACACCGGCGTGTTTCAAAATTTCCACCACCATCGCCGAAAACCCGCACATCGGCATCTCGGGCGTTCCCTTCATGTACAGCACGACTGGATTTTCAGTCACCTGCGCGCGAATTTTTTCTTGAATACTCATCTGAATTTTTAGCTCCTTGGTTGTGCTCCCGCGGGAATGCTTTTGAAATAGTTTATAAAACGCGCCGCTATCTTAGCTGGAATTCGGACGTGATGACAAGTTTCGAATGTTGGACGCATCAATGAGAAGTGGCGCCGCAAAATCGGATAGTAGCTTAGGTGGAAACTCTGCTTTATAATTTGAACAATGCTACCGCATAAGCGACGACAGTTATCAATAAAACGAACTATTTTGCTATAAGCAACGAGCTATCCTAAAACAACGTGAGTTGATAATCTGAGTATGGCTTATTATATTTTTTCCTTGATTTTTCACATATCGACCAATCATTTGTTCATCTCCATGCTTACCAACCGTACTAGCAAAGTGACCATCAATCCAAATTTGACTTCCCCACAATTGCTTCTTTATATAGAGACACCGTTTGAATATCTTTCGTGTTGTTAGATTTTAAGCATCGTTACGCTGTGTGTCGGCATCGATTGCTCCAGAAAATGTACATGATCCTGTCCGTTCCAGTCGCCAAAAGCTTCATCTGATAGTGGCACTCAATATCAAGACAAATTTCTTTCAAAACTTCATCAACGTCTTTGTCAAACGCTACCCAACGATGTTTTAGCGGCAACACAACGTGATACAACAGAATCGTTACATTATGACTCTTATGAATATACTCGCTTATCAACCAAGTTTATGCCAGCAAGCGACAGGAATTTAACCCAAGGGAATTAAACACTGATTCGTGCCGTTAGCATGAGCAAAACAGGACGAAATCCAACGAAAAAGCGGAGTTTACTTGGGTGGTAAATGAACATTTTGAGGAGGATTCCAACGCCGTATTGTTTGCGCGCAGTAATTAATCAATAGTTCCCAAACCTATTTTTGAATGACCATGAACAATCCTCTACTCGTCACATCTGGGTTGCCTGATTTTTCCAAAATCGAACCCGCGCATGTCTTGCCCGCACTACACCAGCGCCTCGGCGAAGCGCGTGCCATCATTGAACGCGTCGTCGCAGAATCCGAGCCACCATGCTGGCAAAATCTTGCCCAGCCTTTGAGTGATGCGCTTGATTGTCTGGAGCAAATGTGGGGTGCGGTTTCGCACCTGAATGCTGTTGTCAGTTCGCAGGAACTGCGCGATGCGTACAACACCGGTCTGCCATTATTGGCTGAGTTTCATAGTGCAATGGCGCAGGACACGCGCTTGTACGCGCGCTATCAAGCGCTACGCGACAGCGGTGTTTTTGCCGCGCTGAGCGAAGCACAACAGGTTGCGATCGACAAAACATTGCGCGATTTCCGTCTCGGCGGCGTGGCGTTGGCGGAGCCACAACGCAGCCGCTTTCAAACCATCCAAAAAGAAATAGCGGAAACGTCGGCGACGTTTGACGACCATGTGATGGATGCCACGCATGATTATTCATTATTAATCACCGACTCCGATGAACTTGCTGGCTTGCCGCCCGACGTGATCGAAGAAGCGCGCGTGCAGGCGGAGAAAAACAATGAACAAGGCTGGCGTTTTACTCTGCTTGCACCTTGCTATCGTCCGGTCATGCAATACGCCGAGCATCGTCTGCTGCGCGCCGCATTGCACAAGGCATACGCAACGCGCGCGTCGGAATTGGGTACGCGCCCCGAGCGCGACAACGGTGCGCTGATTGATCGTCTGTTGCTTCTGCGCGAAGAAGAAGCACATCTGCTCGACTTCCCACATTTCGGCGCGCTGTCACTGGTGCCCAAAATGGCGCAGTCGGTTGAAGAAGTGATCGCGTTTTTGAATGACTTGGCGCAAAAAGCGCGCCCGTTTGCCGAGCGTGATTGGGCAACGCTGACGGCATTTGCCCGTCAGGAATTGGGATTATTGGAATTGAAACCGTGGGATGTCGCCTACGCATCAGAAAAATTGAAAGAACGCGATTACGCATTTTCCGATCAGGAGGTGCGCGCTTATTTTCCCGAGCACAAAGTGCTGGACGGATTATTCGCGCTGGTCAAGGCGTTGTACGGACTTGATATTCGCGAAACGCCGTGTTCTTCGTGGCATAACGATGTTCGCCACTTTGAATTGCATCGCGAAAAAGATCAGCAATTGGTCGGGCGTTTTTATCTTGACTTGTACGCGCGCGAGAAAAAACAGGGCGGCGCATGGATGAACGGCGCGCTGCCGCTGCGCATCCATCACGACGAAAAGCAAACACCGGTGGTTTATCTCACTTGCAATTTCTCGTCGCCGGTCGGCGGCAAACCTGCAACGCTGACGCACGATGAAGTTTTGACGCTGTTCCACGAATTCGGTCATGGTCTGCATCACCTGCTGACGCGTGAAGCAACGCCGGGCGTTTCCGGCATGGAAGGTTTTGAATGGGACGCCGTGGAATTGCCCAGCCAACTGATGGAAAACTTCTGCTGGGAGTGGCATATCGTTGAATCCATGAGTGCGCATGTCGATACCGGCGCGCCGTTGCCGCGCACACTATTCGACCGCATGCAGGCGGCACGCCATTTTCAATCGGGTATGTTCTTGCTGCGGCAGATTGAATTCGGGCTTTTCGATATGTTGATCCACACGCAAAAATCGCCTGTTGATGTACGCACCACGTTGCAACAGGTGCGCGATCGGATCGCCGTTGTTTCCTATGCGGATTACGATCGCTTCCAGAACAGTTTCGGCCATATTTTTGCTGGCGGCTACGCAGCGGGCTATTACAGTTATCTGTGGGCTGAGGTTCTGTCGTCGGACGTATACAGTGTCTTTGAAGAACACGAGCAACCGTTACGTGCCATTGGTCGGAAATTATGCGACGAAATCCTCGCGCGTGGTAGTGTACGAAGTGCGCAAGCGTCATTCGTGGCGTTTCGTGGACGCCCACCCCAAATCGAGGCGTTTCTCAGGCATAATGGCCTTCTTGAAAGAATAGATCCTGCCAGAGGTGAATGATGAAAAGTCTTTCTGCAATATCTGCTGCATGCATCGCTTTGTTGTTGACCGTTGCGTTCAGCGCGCAAGCGCAAACGCTCTATCGCTACACCGACGAAAGCGGACGCGTGGTGTACACCGATCGGCCGCCTTCCCCAACGGATAAAGCCAAAGATGTCCAGATGAAAAAGGCGGGCGGCAACTTCATCGAAACCGATAAAATGTCGGCGACGACCCGCTATGCCGTTTCTCGCTATCCTGTCACGCTGTATGCCTTCCCGTGCGGTGATGCCTGCGAATCCGGCGAAACCCTGCTACAACGACGCGGCATTCCATACACCTACGTCGATACCCAGAGCGAAAGCGGCAATGAAAAGCTGAAAGCGCTGACCGGCAAAACCACCGTCCCTGTATTGCAAGTTGGCGACACATTCCTTGTCGGTTTCAACGAAGGCACTTGGAACAGCAAGCTCGACAGCGGCGGCTACGGACAGGATGCCGGTGTGCGTACCTCCATCATGCACACCAAAACCGCCACACCCGCAGAGCCGGAAGTGCAAAGGTCTGCTGACGAAGCAGCGGCAGAAGAGCCTGTAGAAGAGGCGACTCCACCTGCACAATAAGCACGACACTTCACAGCCGCACCGCAAAAGCCGTCATAACGGGGCGGTGACTTTGGTGAAACACGCATTTTGGCAATAAAAATCACACAACGACGCATCTGCCGTTGTTTTTTACCCGCTTGCCCTGCTATAATTTTGGACTTTTCGCATTAACTTAACTTTTTTGAGGCATAGATATGGTCGTTATTCGACTGGCTCGTGGCGGCGCGAAAAAGCGCCCTTTTTATCATGTGGTCGTGGCTGATTCCCGCAATCGCCGCGATGGGCGCTTCATTGAGCGCGTTGGCTTTTACAACCCGATTGCGGGCGAAGGCGAAGAAGGCATTCGCTTGGCGATGGACAGAATCACGCATTGGCAGGAACGCGGCGCGCAAGCGTCGGAAACCGTTGCCATGCTGATCCAACGCAATAGCGGCAAACCGGCGCCAACCAAGGCTGCCAAGCCATCCAAAAAATCACTCGCCAAAGCAGCCGCTGCAGCTGAAGCCAGTGAGGCTCCTAAAGAAGAAAACGAAAGCGCCGAAACTGAAGAGTCGGCTTCCTGACCTTCCCGCGCGGGACGATCATGAGTTCCCGAAGCGTGGTGATGGGCAAAATTGTGGCGTCGTATGGCGTGCGTGGCTGGTTGAAGGTGCGCACCTTTACCGACGCGCCCGACGCGCTTTTGCATTACCCGAAATGGACGCTATGCGATGAACGCAGCGGTTCAGAAACCACCTATTCGCTTCTGGACGGGCGCGAGCACGACGAATTTTTAGTTGTATCGTTGGATGGCCTGACCACCCGCGAAGATGCTGCCGCGCTGCGCGGTCATCTGATCACCATCCCCCGTAGTGCACTCCCCGAGCCAAACCAAGACGAAATTTACTTCACCGATTTGATCGGTTTGCGCGTTATCAATCGCGAGGGTTTGACGCTGGGTGTTGTCGACGATGTCCGCGAATATGGTGCACATCCCGTATTGCATGTTCGCTCGGAAAACATCGAGGAAAAACAAGCAATATTGATCCCATACGTTGCTGCGTATATTGACGAAGTTGCGCTGAAAGAAGGCATTTTGCGCGTTGACTGGCAGTTGGATTATTAATACTTCAAATAACCATACGCTTTCAACAAAATAAATGTCTATGGATAAAAGCTTTAACATTGCTCCTCTACCCCCCGTTGAAGCCGCCGAGCATCGCAAGAGGCGCGGGAAACAAGCGAGCATTGT
>DAISYG010000017.1:0-31491 GCA_036825435.1 Casimicrobiaceae bacterium
GCTGCTTTAGGATACCCCGCCCCTTGGGGCGGGGTTGTTCATTCTGAGAACAATTGGCGCGCGAACTGGCGCGTTGCTGCGCAAGGGCTGCGGATACTCACGCTGCGCGTGGCAGATGAGCAATGCAGTGTACCATTTTCCCGACGGCTGTAAAATTGTCAACGCTCAATACCCGCAATCAACGCCGAGCACTTCGCGCGGCACAGCGCGGCGCGCTCAATGATTGCAATATCGTTTTCTACGATCTCGGAGCAGGTAACCGGCGACAAATCAGCGACGCTTGAAAAGTCGCACGCATTCCGGCACGCTTCGACGATATAAGGGTCAATTGGCGCGCAGTAAGGTATGTATCGCACTGTTTCGGTAGTCGCGCAACTCGTCAGAAACAGGCAAATCGTCAGCAATGGGAATATTCGTTTCATACAGCGCGTCCATTAGGTTTTCGGCTATGTTGATATGGGCGGCGGCGCGATCGTCGCTCTGCGTTGATTCTGTGCGGTCGCTTTTCAGAGCAACGCGCGCCTTTTTCAGCGCCTCATAATTCCGGCGCAATTCCGCAAACTCGCGTTCGATTCCGGCTGTTCGTGCAGCATCGGCGGCGGCGACTTGCTTCTGCGTCTCTTGCGCTTCGACGACAGCGGCGGCGATAGCGGTTGACGTTTCGCTTTGTACTCGCAGCGTCTCAGTTTCGCACTTGTTCGATGCGTAGCGATGTCCTGCCAAATATCCGCCAATTGTTCCGACGATCAGCGTTATAGACACAGCGATAATGATTTCTTTCATTGAGCCTCTCCCATACACATCGCGTATTCTTTCTCACGTCGCAGCGCGATACCGTAGCAATTGTTCGCGCGATTACGGCAATCCATCTTTACGCCACCTTTCGTGATGTACGTCCAGCGTTTTATTTCAGCACACGCTCCGGCGTAATCGTGTGCATTGAGTTTTCTCACGAGCGTTGATGCGCAAAAAGCATTCTCGCCGACGTTATAAGCAAATGATAAATAGGCATCATACTCGTGCTGAAAAAGCGGCACTTTGACGCAGCGCTTGATTGCGTCGCCGAATCGCGTTGTCTCTTTTGCGAAAAGCGCCATCGCTTCTTCGCGCGTGATCGTATCGCCAAGTTGCACGCCTGTTGTGTGCCCTGCGCCGATAGTCGGCACGCCTCCGCTATCGAGATACGCTTCTGTGCGCACACCTTCTGCCGCTAATATCAACGCAGCGCCTGCGACGGAAAGAATAAAGCTTGCAACGCTCACGCGATTATTCGTTATCTTCATGGCTGCACAGCTTTGAAAACAGTAGCTTGATTTTAACTCTTAGCCAGATGAAAAACTCTTTCACTTTCTCCCATGCACGCTTGCAAATATTTGGTTTCTTTTCGGGCAGGAACTGTGAATCAATATCCATCGGCAAGTCAGTTTGTGGCTTCTTCCGCGCTTGTAACCACGTTCGAAGATTGCCAATCGTCTCAAAAACTTTTGGCATCATGATAAAAAATTGAACGACAAAATAAACGATTGTAATCATCGCCAACCATTCGTTGAGCGTTAATCCGTAAACTGTCAACATGCCTGCGCCAACGCCAATTCGTGCTGCCTCTACTCTCCCATCAACCATGCTTTTGTCTCCTTGTCATATTTCAATATTCACGCCTTCCAACACCGGCGCTTTCCCTTCAATTTTTCCAGACCTTATAAATACTCGATCACCTTCCATAATTTCTGCACCTGCGATCTGCACACGCACAACACCGCCGCCGAGCAATATCACCGTGGCAGTGTCGTCAATGTGTATCGTGTCAACGTCTCCGATCAGCAGCGGGTCAGACGGCAATAGCGCCTCAAACTCTTTCCAAATGTTCATGATGCGATGTGTCTTTCAACGCTGATCGTCTGACGCACGATCAACGAATCGGAAAACGTTGCGGACACCGCTGTCGAGCGAATCAATCCACGCCATCGCTTGCTTGGTTCGCCAGTCTCAAACAACATGCCAGGCGTTAGCAGTCCCGTCTGCAGCAACATCGGCATCGCCATCGTTACCAATTCTTGTTTGCCAGTGTTGCCCAAGATTGAGCGCCCGAGTTCGCGCGCTGCGTCGGCATGCGTTATCAACGCATTGGTTTGCATTTCCGCTTGTTCCGCGCCGTCCGAACCGTATACTTTGACGAGCGCAGTCACACCCGCATTGGTGCCTGAAACGTACACGCCGTTGTATGCTGGATACTCAAGCCAGCGCGCCGACAGCGTTTCGAGTATGTCGAGCGGTGCTTCAAAGTCCGGTGTCGCGCTTGCCCATTCCCACGGCAACGACGGATACTTGGATTTAACAAGCAGTTCTTTGTTATAGTGATGCGCGTTGACGTATGCTCCGACCGATTCCGCAATCTTCTGGATCACTGACACCGGCGCGAGACTCTCATATGAGAACGCACCAGCAGGCACAAGCCAATCAGGTATTTGCCAATTGAGCGAAAAGCCAGTTATAAGGTCAGCGCGTATAAGCTCTTGCTCTGCAAGCTGCTGCGCGGTGAACGGCGCGACCGATGCGAATGATCGCGTCGGGGCGTAAGGTGTAGCAAGATATGCCGCGCGCGATTTTCCGGCAATCGTCACACTGTTGCTCGCAAACGCTTGCGACTTGTCGTATGACTCAACAATCATGATCCACACAACGCCATTGATCGTGATTTCAATTTCCGTCACGCCGTTTTCTGTTGGTTCGACCAACGGCAATGCAGTGATCGGAATTGATGCAGACATGTCCCACGTCCACGACGACTCGTCGATTCTCAGATTAACGGACATTGCATCAATCGGCGTGCGATCAGGCAGCCGGACAATATTGACATCATTGCTCACGAAATAAACATCCTGAATTGGTATGTTGTAATCAGTACGCCAACACTCGCCGCCAAATACCAGCGGTAAGCTCGGTAACCACCGCAGCCCGTCGAACACCATCGGGCAACGGAAAACAAGATCGGGGTTGTAAATCGGGTCATGCGGACTCGGCGGGGTCGGCGGCTCAAATGGTGACGTGCCGCGTGGTGGTTGCTGTGTCAACTCCCACGGGATGACGACTTGCCGAGGACACCAAATAGCGTCGTCAGAGTTTTCAGTCCACCGCTTAGTTAATTGCTGCGCTACGTCCCACGGCAAAACACACGTTGCACGTTTCGGCACGAGAAATACAAACTTGACGCCTGTGAAAATACTAACCGGTTGTGCCTTGTCCCACGGTATTGCATTGCGTTCACGAGTACGCATCAACTCTTTATAACGTTCTCCCGTTGATGCGCGAAGTTGTTGTGCATTGTCCCATGCGATAGTGGTTCGAGAGCGATGACGCTCAAAACCGCCCCATACAATCAACGTCTCGTCGTAATCAGGTTTCCCCTTCTGCCATTCATCAGAGCATTGTGTGTATTGAACGCCGGACGTTTCCCACGGTATTGACACCTGATCTGCCGCTTCTTCCGCTTCCGCCCACGACAGCCCCGCATATCCGTTGAGCGTTCGCAACACAGCGTTGTCGTACTTTGCAACGATGCGCAGTGTCGGCAGTGGCAACGTTGCGCGAAACTGTCCGGTAAAGTCTGATGCGACATCATCCGCTCCAAATATCAGCGGTAGATCGAGCGGATTCTTCGCTGTAATCGTCCGCGAAAACGTTAATGTGACCAATGTCCACGCTCTACTCTGTTAATTCTGCGAGAGTTATCGATACCGATCCGCCAGCTAATAATTCAACAGACGATAATTCAATCTCCGCACCGCTCCCCGTTACGCCGACATCGACATCTGCAACCCACATTGATGCACCGTTCGTTATTCTTGCCCATGTCGCCGTTGCTGATGCAAGCGCAATCGTTTCGTCTGGTCTGCGGAAATATAGAACGCCGTTTTCCAGCACATCGGTTGACGGTTTTTTGAATTCAATTTGCGCCAGTAGTCGCTGCGTAGTCACAGGCATTCCAGCATCTGGGCGCGGCGCGGAATAGATCAGCAGCAACCCCTGTGTCGCAGCATTGTCAACCGCGTTTGCGACGACTTGCAGGCGCGACATGCGCACAGCTTCCGATAATTCGATCATGGATATTCAACTTCTTCCGCAGCAGTATAATCAGCGATTACACCTTCCCAGTCACGCAAATGATCATGTGCGTTGAGGACATATAACCGCGTTGTATCGAGTTTGTCGAATTGATATTGCCCATTTTCGTCAGAAAAGCATTCGGCGACCAACAACGCAGAATGAAAATCAAACAAACGCACGCGGCGATGCGGCATCAGTGTTCCGTTCTTGTCTTTCGTGACGCCACGAATTTGTCCGTTGCCGTAAAACTCAGTTTTTATCCCGCCGATTATTACAGCGTTTTTCAGAGCGGAGGCGTACCTTTCCAAATAAAATCCAGAGTTTGTTAAATCGACAAAATGCGGAGCGCCAAAATTCTGAGATGGTGTTGAGCGTATTACTCCGATAAAAGCGCGTGGCACATAATCCATTATTTAATCCCACTCTCCATCAATATCGATACAAACTGCAGAAAAAGATGAAGCTGTTTGTGTGTGCCCCTTTATCGCAAGTAGTTTTTTTGAAACTCCATTGATTATAAATCCATCGTAAACAGTAGGTATTTCTGCTGGAATACCATGTAATGGAAAATAGTAGCCCGGTACTCGACCGCGTAAAGTTGCTGGAGATTTGTCCCATATCATTGCTGGCATAACGAAAACACCGTTATCCGATTGGTTGGGAAAAGTAATTTGCGATGAAGCAGAAGTCAGCTGAACAGATGATAATCCTCCAGTAGTGAATGCAGAGAATACAGAACCGCCAACTTGAGAAAATGATCGAGCAGTGATAATTCCATTACTTGTGGTTGATGTTACACAAAGACCAATGTCGTTATCTGTGCCAATATATGCTTGTGGACTATTTGAGCTTGTTCCTAATTGGTAATATCCAGCAACAACAGAACTATATGAATCGCCGGACTTGAAAGGTATTACATCACCAAAGAAATATGGCGAATAACATGTACTGTTGCTCAATAATGACCAACAAACAAACAAATAAAATCTTTTTTCATCGCCAACAATAATCCAACTCCGAGCAGTAGCTGATACGTCAGCTGACTTGCGCCAATAAACTTGCGACACGCCAGTTGTAGTATCAATGTCTGTCATCCGCTCGCACATCTGCACAGATGCAGATGTGGTCAAGTATCCGTTTGCTGCTGTGCCGCCTGAAATTGACGTTTCATCTACGCGCAAATACATCTTGTTGCTAGATTCTTCGAGCGATCGATACGCCGCTTTATTATCTCCGGTAAACGGAGACTCCCACCCGAGCGGGGCAACGCGTGCGATGATTGTTCCTCCTGCTGGTGTTGCAGGTTCACCTTCAATGTCGTAATCAAACGTATTGGTTGTGCAATTTTTAATCCGCCAATCACCGTTGTACGCATCTACTGTTGCGCCTTCTATCCTGATCGTATCGCCGTCACGATATCCGTGTCCGGACGCGACAGTCACCGTTGCAACATCGTCGGTGCGAATGATCGACGAAACCGTGTTGAGATTGAAGCCTGTTATCAAGCAAGCGTTCAGCACTGAAATCAGCGAACCGGCTTGCCCTGTGATTGACGGCGCGCCCGTTTGATTGCTCTGGAAAAATTTAACTTGACTCATCGGTCAACGTCTCCTCTTATTTGTACTCTGAATGAATCGTGGTCTTCTGTCGCCTGACCCTGCAATACAGTTCGAGCAAGCCACAGCGGATAATTTGCACCGGCGGTATTGAATCGCAACACGTTGCCGGTCGCCCACCCGGAACCCCAACCGAGAGCTTTCAACTCGAAATACGGCACTTCCATCTCTGGATTAATAGGCATTAGATCGGTGTTGATATTGCCAGTAGCAATTTGCCCGACCGTCTCACCGACAACGCGAAACTCTGTCGCGCTGGTGAAGATCATTGCCCAACGTTCTTCGATGCTTCCGCGATTCGTGACAGCAACCGGATATAAGGTGTTGTTGTACTGCGCTAGTATTTCATTGCCCTGTCGTTCGTCAGACCACGACCCCGTCCACGTCTGCTGCGAAAACATCGTGTGCTGCCGTGATTGCAGATCGCCGACAATCAAAGCGGATGAAACATAAGAGCCAACAGGGTAATCGTGCGTGATCGAGCGAGTCACGCTCAATACGCCGTTGATCTGCACGTCGGAAATCAACCCCATATCTTCTACACGGTGCTCGGCGCGCAACGGCTGAACAAATCCAGAAAGATCAAGCGGTGTCGCAAGCGTGACTATTCCCGCATCAAGATCAACCGTGTATTGATCGTCAGGTAATTCCTTATTGTCAGCATCAAACACTTTCAACAACGACAAGCGAACACGACCGACGTCAAGCGTATATCCCGCCGATACAGGGTTCGGAAACGCTTCCGATTGTGTGTTGTGCAGCACGACAACATCACCGATGCGATAGATAGGCACGCGCCCATCTTGCGGCAAGCGGACTGGATCAAGCCCTAATATGTCCGCTGACAACGGAATGTACGTTTGCACAACGGCGTTGTAGCGTATCGTGTCAGCGTACACCGGCGCAGGCTTGAAGATGTTGCCGTTGAGATCGACTTTGTTCGCGTCGTACCAAAATTCCCCCTCATTGCCAGCAGCAGGTACGAGCTTTCCGAATTGCAGCGTGACGATACCCGTTTGCACATCGATGCTGCCGCTCATGTCGTCTGTCAATATCGAGCCGTCAGCATTCGCTGTGGCATACACCGTGCCGCCTGTAATCGGCGACATGCGAATTTGAAAACTCCCAGCGCGAATCGGCGCACCCGGTACGCGGAAATACACTTCCGGAACGGGTTGCCCAGACAACTCAGTGAGCAACGAATCAAGCGTTACTGTACTTGTTCCGGATGGTTGCCACGACGTAATGATTGCTTCTCCGCTGGCGTAGCTTACTGAGCCTGCAAGCGTTCCGGAGCCATTCGACGCATCGACATCGCAATACAGTGAGCCGAGCCGATCAATGTAGGTTTTGCCGCCAAGGCGGAAGCGCACAGATCCCGAAATTATCGCTTCCGCGTATTGATCAGTAAGATCAATTGCAAGGTTCGTCGTCGATACTGTTTCGGTAGCCGTGTTTTCTGCACCCGATGAACGGTAGCGCACGATGATATAGCCGCTGCCGTCAGTCGGTAGAGCGGCGTACAGCAGGTAATACATCCACGCCAGCAATGTTGCGCTTCCGCTTCCATACGCCGCAATAGGCACAGCGGCGAACGCAGCAGGCTCCATTTCAATAGTGCCGTTGGCGTAATCAATCGTTCCTCTGTTAATTGTGTGTGCGCCTGCTGCACCGATCAATGTCCAGCCTACACCGTCGCCATCAAACTCGCCGTCTTTGTCATGCACCCGCGCGATAGTCGCATAAGGTTGCGCAATGTCGTATTCAGGCGGCAGACCAGTCCGATCAACGATGGTCATGTTGTATTCAGCCTCGATGCTGCCGGGCAGGATGTTGCTATTTGAAAGCGTGAGGTCAACAAGACCAAGCGCGTTGACGAACGGTGCATCAAAGCGCTCCTCGATTGGATTGCCGTATGAATATTCGATGGTGTACTGCGCACCGCCAGCGGGCAGGATATTAGGCGTCAAGATGATTTCACCGCGCGCGTAATGTATTGTTCCCGTTGCATCTCCGATGATGTTTCCTTTTCCGTCGTCGGTCGCAGTTTTTGTATTCGCGCCATCAGTCCATGTGACCGTCAGAGAATTAGGCGACACGCCGGCATTCGCGGTTGTATGCTTGATCGACGGTGATTTAACAGTGGTGCCAGAACGATTGAAATAACTACTGTTGACGCCCCATGCGAATAAAACTTCGGTGTTGGCGTCAGGCAGCGCGCCGGTAGTGACGATCACAGTCCCCGTCTCGTAGTTGATCGTGCCAGAACCATATGCCGAATCCGCACCGCGCAATGCGCCGCTGCCGTCATCGCGTAGGTCGTACCATTTCCCCTGCGCCATGAAAGAGACCATCGTGCTGCCCGGCATCGGTGTCGGCACCAGTGTCGCTGTGTAAACGTATCCGCGCCCTTCAGGCGGTACGGGGATTGAATAGGTGTTTGCCACGCGCGTCGGTTGCGCCGCTGGGTGAAAGCGTACAGTCTTGGTGCCGCCGTATGTTGGCGACGCAGAGCCAAAAGTCAGCAATCCACGCCCGTAATCAATCGTGCCAACGACAATGCCGCCCGATATGAGTTGCCCTCCGTCGTCAGTGATTTCGCCTCCTGAAAGCACGATTTGCAGCGTGCCGGGCAAGCAACCATTGCCGAGGTGCAGGTTAAGCGCCGCGCCTATAGTTGCCGCCGTTGTAAACGATATTTCACCGGTCGAGGAATCAATCACCGGCGTTGCTTCGCCTGCGGCGGTGAGGTCAACAAGTGCAGTTTCCGATTGCGCTGACGGGATCAGTTGCCCATAGATCGATTCTACCTGCACGCGCATGTCGCCAAGTTGAGCCTCGGCGGTTGTTGGCTTGATGCCGTAATACTGCGCAGCGTCTGCAACCATCGTATCCCGTACAACAGCCTGCGCGGCAACATCATCAAATGGCGATGGTGGCGGCCCGATGAAGTCGTATCGCAGCGGATCGGAAATTTCACAAGTGCAAATCATACCGATCCACGTTCCTTCCGTCGTGCGAAATTCGCGCTCTTCCGTTGTGACTTTCGTCACTCTGATGTATTGCTCAATCTCTGAAGCCTTGCCTTCGTCCTGCACCAGAACAAGTGATTGACCGACATCCGGCGTCGGGTCGCCTGGTTTGAGCAACATCGCAATTGCACGCTGCCCGACAAGCTGTCTTTCCAGCAATTGTCCAATCCATTTGATGCCGCGCGTTAAATAGCTTTCGACTCGGTTCTGTGCATCAGTCCGACGATCATCCCACGACTTCGTTGTAAAAATCGACGCAGCAACAAGCAGGTCTTTCGGCGGTCTGTCGATGATAACGTGCGAACCGTAGTAGCTGTCTGTGTCGTCAGTCACAACGGCGAGAAACGCCTTCCGCAATGCGATGCGCCCATACACACGATCAAGCTCGGCAATATCTGGAAAGAGATTATTTGATTCGCCGTCGATCACCTCATTGCCTGTCATTTTGCCGCCGCCGTCAGGTGTGTCTAGCAGCACTTCAGATTTGAATAACCTTATATCACCTTCAAGGATTCCCATCGCCTACCTCTGTAAAATTCAATGCATAAATGTGGTAATAATCGTCATCGTTAAGATGTGCGAAACCTTTCACTGGCGCCGCTTCAATCGCCGTATCGTCGTTTCTGAAAATCACCGTAAACTTACGACCGTCTGTCATCGTTAATTCAAACCGCGCCGCTGTTCCGTCTGTGTTGCGTTCGCTTGCCCACGTTTGCAAATCATTCAGCGTTGCGCGTTTGACCCAGCCCATGTCCGATTGAGCGTCGGCAAGCGAGATCGGACGACCTTGTTTCTTCGTTGCTGTCTCAACAAGTAGCGACCCTGTTAATAACCTCGTTTGCGATTGCGCGACGGGCGACCACGAATGCTCATCGACCCACAGCAGACCGTCGCTCAGACTGATCACGCCACCGGTGTTGAGATTCTTTAACGTGATCATGATGCGTTCGCCTTCGCGCGTGCGAGCGCTGTTAACAGTTTCGACTCTTCCGATTCGGGCATCGTCGCTTTGATCTTCGTTCCCGAAACATTGAGATCAAGCGCAATCGTTTTTGTCGATGCATATCTGGACGGTTCTGGTTGCGACAACGGCACACGCGCAGGCATTGGCGAGTTCGTTGCTAGCACCATTCCGCCTTGAGCAAAGCGCTGAACATGTTGACCTAATATCCCCATTGGCGCTTTCAACGAATTGAGAGCGCTGAAAAATCCGACGCCAAGGCGCTGCACAACGTTGCGCGGTACAACCCACTCTCCTGGTGTCAACATTGCGGGGACGGTGTCTGTTCCTGTTTTTGCATTGCCGCCTTTGTTCATTGCTAAATAGGAAAGCATCTGCATTGACATTGCAACTGGGTGACGCATCTTGTGCGCAATATTGAGATTGCGCATCCACCCCTCGTAGCTTTTCAGCACTTCATCGACAACCTGCTTTCGAGCATCCGGCTTCATCATCCAAAAGCGATCACGTAGTTTCCACGCCCAGTCGCTCATTGATGTTGATCCAGTTTGCACAGGCGGCAGACCTTTGCCATAGCTATTCAAGTTCGAAAGCATCTTGTAAACTTCTTTTTCTTCTTCAGTGCGCTCGGACTTTTTGACCCTTCCGCCGCCCGCAAAATTCATCACGCCACTCAGTGCCGCACGATATTTCTGCACCGCAGCTTTACGCAATACAAACGCGCCTGCATCAAGCGTGCGAGGCACGGTGTCGGTATTGCCGACTCCCGGCACAACGCCACCACGCAGCGCCGGAAAGCCTGCTACGCCGCCTGTGTTGAGGTGTTGTGCTGTAATCAAGCCGCCAGCGTTTTTCGCTGCGACACGCCGCTCATAGATCGTATGCGTTGATGATGTGTTTCGATTATTCAGCGAGTCGATATTTGCTTTAACTTTATCGACGTTACTGTTGATTTGATGTTTCGATTGCGTTTCGATACTCGACAGCGCTTTGATCTTCGTCTCAATCACGCCGATGGCTGATTCCGCTTCGGTAGTTGCAACCTGCAATTCAACGCGACCTTCTTCGCTTGCATATTCACCAAGCTCTGCCAGCGCCTCTTTCGCTTTCGTCAGATCGACGGTTACGGTCATTCCGTTTTCGAGGTCTTTCTGCATCTGCTCGATGTCGCGTTTCGCTTCTTCGAGATCAACCTTGATCGGCATGAGGCGCTCTTTCTCATTAAGTGCCGCTTCAACTTTTGCAACACCCTCGTCAAAGCTGTCGGTGTTCATGCTGATCGACACATTCAATCCATGCTCAAGCTCGGAGGCCAACGTTTTAACTTGAGATTGCGTCGCCGATAACGCTTGCTCAATATCCTTGCGTGCTGATACCGCGCTCTTCGCTGAATTATCGTGCGCGTTCTGTTGTGCGGTGTACGCCTGCGCGATCAGGTCATTGGCAGTCTTGACGTTCTCGGATGCCTTCGCTACCGCTTCGTGCGACTTCACAATATCCTGATCGCCTTCCTTGACCGCACTGGCGGTTGACATGGCAACGCTTTCCATCTTCTTGGCGTATTCAACGGCAGTGTCGTATTCACCCTTCGACAACGCTTCGCGCGCTTTCGCTTGCAGATCGGCGATCTCGGTTTGCTTGTCCTGATAAACCTCATAATCGGTCATCAGCTTGCGCTGCAATTCGCGCAATTTCTCATCGCCCGACATCCGCGCCTGACGTTTCTTTTCTTCAATCGCGACGATGGCGTCGAGGTGTTTTTGTTCTTCTTTGTTCAGCGTCTCGATGTGCTTCTGATAGTCGGCGACCTGCTTTTCAAGCGTCTGACGCTTCGTTTCGAGTATTTCATTCTCGACCTTCTGCACCGCGATGTGACGCTCTTCTTCGGTCTGTGCCATGCGCGCGGCAGCTTCGATGCGCTTCCGACCTTCTTCGTCGATCAGTGCCATCATCGCTTCGGTGTTCTGTTGCCGCAGTGCCACCTCGGTTTGCAGCAACTCCGACAACAATGCAGACGACTTCCGCAACATTTGGTCTTTCGATGTGGTAACACGTTCAATCTCAGCGAGTTCCAGCGCGTACCGCTGTTCGAGCGCGTCCATTTCACTCATCATCTCTTGTTCCGCGATTCCCGACAGTCCGGAATACGCGCTGGAAATATCAGACAGGCTTGACGTTATTTGTTTTCCTGCCTCGCTGTATCGTTTTTCAACATCCTTGAGAGCGCTGTCAACTTCTTTTATTGCAGCGTCAAGCACGCCAGCACCGACCATTGCTGACTGTATTAATGCATTGCGCGCAACTTCGATGTTCTTCGCCGCCTGTTCAGCAGCGGCGGCAGCTTCTTCAGCTTCTGCCGTCGCGTCGGAGTACATGTCGTCAAATATCGCGCCTAATTCCGTGAGCCTGCTTTTCCAGCGATCATGCACCTGCGCCAGCGTGTCGTCGGTGAAAACAGCTTTGACTTGCTCCCATTTATATTTCAGATATTCAAACGCATACACCAGCGCTTGCACCATCGCAATACCAGCCTTGCGGACAAATTCAAATTGATTTGCCCACGTTCCGATTTGCCAGCCAGCCCATGCTGCGGCTAGGACGGCAATCGCTTTGCCGATCAAAAGCAATGAAGCGTTGGCAGCAAGCGCGGCAGCACGCACGCGCGCCAACGTCACCGTCACCGATTCCCACGCCGCTTTTGCAAGACCAGCGCTCGCAACCGCCGTTGCACCGAGCGCCTTGAATGCGGTTATAAGGTATGGTATTGCAATGCGAACGAGCGTTGCCGTGATAAGCGTCGCAAGCGCTGTTAAAACTGCCATCACAGCGCCAATATTGTCGGACAGCACGCCAAGCGCTGACGTGAGCATTTTTGATGCGCCAATAGCTTCGTCGGTTTGCCCGACCCAGAAGAGCATGGCATTACCGAATTTCGTCGCGGCATCGCTGAACGATACCGGCATTGCTTCGGTTTCTTCGCGCAGTCGATCAAGCTGTGTGATCAACGCAGGCACGACCTTGTCACTGGTCAGTTGCCCAGCACGCGCCATTTTTTGCAATTCTTGACCAGTAACCCCAAGACCATCTGCCAACGCCTGCAATAGGCGAGGCGAGTTCGCTGTCAGCGTTTGAAAATCTTTGAGGTTTATTTTTCCTAGTTGCAACGATTTTGAAAGCGTGTTGATCGCGCCGTCCGTCATCTGCGTATTCGCACTACTGACGACGAGCGATGTTGACAGAGCCTCGACAACGCCCATTGTTTCATTCGTTGCGAATCCCATCTCGCGCATCGTTTTTTCGGTGCGCACGAATATTTCGGCATTGTCCGTGAATTGCTTATACGTCAACTGCGAAATGCGCTGAAGCTCTTTCGTGACCTCGTTATAATTGCCAGTTTCTTTCGTGACGATCTTGATGCGTGACGTCATCTGACCGTAGGCGTCGGCCATGTCCATGATGTTTTTGACTTGTCCCGCCAAAAACTTCACGCCAGCAAACGCCATGAATGCGTCGCGCGCCAGACGTAGCTGATCGGTAACTTGTTTACCGCTGGCTTTGATTTGATTCAGCGAGTCGGAAACCGTCTTACCGGCAGACGATGCGCCAGACGCAAGGTCTTTCGTTGATTTCGTCGCATCAGCCATGCTCTGGCTGATATTCTTGCCAGCCTGCTTCGTCGCTTTCTCAAGCTCGGCCATGCGTGATTCGACCTGTTTTAAGAGCGACAGAGCTCCTTCGTCATCGCCCGAGAGGGACATAACGATATTGATTTTGTCTGACATGGTTTTTTACTTGAGCAGGTCTTTTTTAAGATGTTCCTCGATGCTCGAAATGAGCAACGGTATGCGCGTTTCAATGATTCTGGTCACGTTCAACCGGCGCGGTATCGTGACCTTGTTTACCAACACGGCTATTGGAATACTCTCGCCGCGTTTGAGTCTTTTCTTTCCTTGCTTCTTGCGATGGCGCGACTTGAACTGCCGCAGCAATCCATCATGCTCGGCAATGTTTTCCGCCATTAACACCACTTGTCCGTTTTTCTTCTTCACGAAAAACGTATTGCCGCCACGACGTAATTTTTCTAGCGTCGCCTTGAAGCCTTTACCAGTCGCTCCCTTGCGCCCGAATTGTTGATTAATAGGTATCAGTAACTTGCCTTGAATCACAGCGCCTTTTTCATGCACGCCGAGCCATTTAACGTTTGAATAAGCCCGAAGCATCGGCAGCTTGTCAGTCTTTTTGTCGTACACTTTCACGCGGAAAGTATTCGCCAGCTTCTTGCCACCGAGCTTCGTTCTGATATTGGCTTGCGCCGCCACCTGCATTGATCGCGCTTGTTCCTTCATGCCAGCCGACGCAGATTTCACCGCATTCACGCGCAACTTGCCACCCCATTTTTTCACCTGCGCGCGTGCCTCGGAAGATGAAAGTTGCAAATTGATTTTCATTTCTTCCGTTCCTCCAATGCTTCGGCAGTTTTCTTCACGCCGTCTTTGCAGTGTGGCGAGGCAACGATGGTGAGCAGATCAAGGTAACGCTCCGCTTCGCGGCGCGCGATGGCTTTTAGGAAACACTGCGCCTGCGGCACGGTGTATCCTCGAATATCGTTTAATGCGTGCCCGCTCTCAATGAGCCGTTGGATGGCTTCTGGCCAGCCGGTTGCACCGCCTTGCTTATTGATCCTGCCGCCTCGTTGATTTTCGGCAACAGGACTCTCGTAAAAAAATCAATGTTTGCGCTCACAACCTTGACGGCAAGATCGACAGCCTCATCGGCAGGTAATGCGGCAATCCACTCGACAGGCTTATCGAGCAATGCCGCCGCCGTGTTCAGCAATTCATCGGAACGTTCGGCGAGCACAAGCACAATGTCAAATTCACCATCGCGCTCTTTGAACGTTTTCAGCAGCCCCGCACCGGCTTTCATCGCCGCAGCGAGTTGGCCAAGCGTTGCCGGTTTAATCTCGATTATTTCCCCTCCTGCGGAAACCTTATCACCACCGCCCGGAGGAAGGACGGTGGTGAGATCGGTTTTCATCTCGGTCATACGATGACGAAGCGTCCGAATTGTCCGAGTTCGCCGTCGCTTGGTTTGTTGGTATCAGCCAACACGCCGCCCGACATTTGGAACGAGTTGTATTCGTTCGAGATCAAGCCGAGATCAGACACTGGCGAGAACTTGACGCGGAACAACTCAAGCAACACAGGAGCGTCGCCGTTTGCCGTGTTGACGCCCTCAAAACGCAAATAACGTTCAGGTGCGGGTGCTGTGAACATGCTGATATTCGACGTTGCGCCAGTTTGATACGTCACTTTCAGCGGCCCCGTGAATGTTGTTGCGCCGTCCGCCAAACGCAGCATTTGAATCGCTCCATATTTGGTATCGACGGTGTAGTCAGTTCCTTCGACCAGCGTTACCGCTGTTGCCGAACTATCTTCGACGGCAACAGTTTCGACGTTCTGGTGCGCCAAGAAATAACGCTCGCCGACAACCAATGTTGCAGCGCCGACTACTTCACCGGCGACGGCAGTGCCAGCCTCAACGTCGTATGGTTTGCCGTACAGACACAGCGCCATACTCTCTTTTGTCCACTCTTCGGCGGTCAAACTTAATGTTGCGGTTTTCTGCGTCATCAACTGATCATCGAGCAGACGTTGACCGCTCATTGATTCGTAGTGGTCAACCGTTTCCGTGTTGAGTTGCAACGCCATCTCCGACACATTGCCAACAGGTTTGACGTTGATCGGGTTTCCGTTTGCATCAAGCTCGCCCAGATAGACGCGCCCCTGCAATGACATATAACGTCCCATAATTATTTTCCCTCCTTTTCAAGTTTCGGCGCGCCGCTGACATAATCAGCAAACTTCTGCTCGACAAGCCATTTGGCTTGCGTTGCAGACACCTTGATTTTCGTATCACCAAGCACATCAACGCCTTTCACTTTGACGCGCTTGCCCATTCTGATTTTTACTTCCATGATTTATCCTTTCGCGGAAATATCTGCTTCTTTCGTCCGGTATTCGATTGCGTAAACAGCTGGAATCTGTCCGACGTATAGCTCGCCATACTCATTGATCCAGTTGCACTCTTCTTCGACGATGCCAGTTGCCAAGCCACCGAACGTCCTGTCTGCAAATAAAGCCTTGTGAACATCGACCAATATTTCATCGGACAATGTTTCAACGTGCTTCGGCTTTGCCGCAGTCTCATAAACCTGCGGAACGACACGGATGCGCAGTTGGTTCGGCACAACATTGTTCTTGCGCTCGTTTGGCGTGTTGGTGTCAGGGAACACCGCCAAAACAATTGGCGTGTTCTCATCGACAGCCGCAGCCGGTTGACGCATTAACTCAGCGTTGTACTTCTGCGCAACAGGAACAAGAGTTTCGTTGATGATCTTGAGCAAGATTTGCTCGCGGATAGAGTTTGCCATTTACGCTTTTCTCAATGTTGCTGTGCATTCTGTGCCGTCGATGTGCGGACGCATTTCCTTGACCTTATATTGATTTCCAAGTATCTCGACAGTGTCACCTATTTTCAGTCCAACAAAGTCGGTTGTCAGATAGCGCATATAAGGATCGGGAATAATGGCCAGCCCATCGAAGGCGTCTATAACCGGCATGCGGAAATAGACGCTTCTCGATACAGCTTCGCCTGCGTTTGTCCATGTGCATGGATAAAGTAGACCAGCCGATTCGGCGGCAGCAAAGAATGCAGCGGTATCCATTATTATACTGCTGTCAACTTGATAACAGCCTGCGGACGTGTACAGATATGCAGCGGGTTAGACTGCGCCTCTAACGCAACACCCTTATCGAAATCGAGCGTCTCTTGTTTCGCGTAATACGGAAGACCTTCTGTGTTGACGGTTTCCATATAGTTGGCGGGTGCGTAATTCGACATGAACATTTCAGGAACGCCGAGCGGGAAAGCATAACCTTCTGTCGCAGCGATGAACGGAACGCCATTAACTTTTCCGCGATAGCGTTCCCAAGTAATGCCGCCAAAGTCGAACGCTTCACGCGGATCGCCGCGCAACGTTGCCGCCATCTGCCAGTTGAGATACGTCTCTTTGATTGTTTTATGGACAATCAACTGACGCCAGAACGTTTCACCGCAATACACTTTCGCACCGACAAACGCCTGATTTTTGAGAGCGTCCTCAATTACGGTCAAGATAATATCTGCCTCGACACGCATTTCGGTATTGGCGTTCGACAGCGCAATGGATGCTGTTTGTTGAGTCATCCCAAATTGATGGTACAAGTCAAGCAAAACAGTTACTCCATCGGCGTCAAGGATTTTTCCTTTGATCGCACCGATGCGTTGCCATTCGTGTGTTGCATCAATTCTGCGCCGCATCTTCGCAAGACGTTTATTGATTTTGTCTTGCATCGATTCAAGCTCTGTCGTCTGCCCAAATGCGCGAACGTTCTGAATTTCGTCCGCCATAATGGTTGCCTGTGTCGGCAGGTGAATTGTATTAAAAGGAATTGCTTGCCGCTTGCTGTCATTGACAACAGTTCCAGGAGCGCCGCGATCTTTTGCCTCAACAAGCGCGAGCGTGTCGCCATCTTTTTCGATGCTGAACGTCGTTGTTGAAATTCCTTCTTCCAAGAACAATCCAGAGTCGCCGATAATGCTTGGCGCTGCTTCCTGTTCGTTGATTGCTGCTGTAAGCGACGAAACGCTGAAAGCGTCATCGCTGAACATTCCTAAATCAGCCATAATGTTTCTCCAAATAAAAAAACCCGCCGAAGCGGGTTACAGATACAAAAAACCGGCTTTCGCCGGTGCGTTGTGAATTAGTTGATTACGTTTAGCGAACGATGATGTTCAATGCGGCAAGGTTGCCTTTCTCCTCGCTTGTCCCGTTATAACCAACAAGACAATCTGCGCTCACTTCCGCAAGACGCGCAATGATCACACCGCTTCGTTGTGCAGTTGAGGCTTCGACAGCGCCGTACAAAATGCCCGCAATATTGCTTGCCATGTAACTTGATGCTGCACTGTACTGCCCCGTTTGTTCATCAAATGCAATTGCTGTTCCCGGTTCAATAGCGTCGCCAGCTGTAATATTGACTTGCTCGCGCGAAATCGTATTGTTGCCTTCGGACAGCAAAAATTCCGCATCATGAAAACCTTCTGTTTGAATTGCCATTACTTTTCTCCTTTACTTTGCTTTTTACGTTTTGCGTAAACTTCTTTCGGTACAATGCCCTTTGAAGTCTTCACACCTTCGTCACAGACCGGAGCGGTTTCTTCTGACTCATCGAGTACAGGAGTTTTTCCGTCGATCTGCTCACACACTTTGATTTGATCTAACAAACGCGCCCTAATATCCTCTATTGTCAAATCGGTTCGCGCGTACTGAGACGCAAGATCAGGAAGTCGCGCCAGCGTACACATTTCGGCAATTGCCCTGATGCGCGCCGTAATTCCATCAATTGTTTTTCTCGACGGCTCTTTCCCTTCCACCGCGTCTTTAATGAGGTCGGTGTCTCCTATTGACGCGCAAATGGTAGCAAGATCACACAACGATGTTGTTGTGTCTTCGTCTTCTGATTCTTCAGGATCTTCTAGTTCGTCGGCAGGGTCGCTTGCTTCTGAATCTGGCAGTTCTGCGCGCACCTCAATGCCAGGAAAACCTTTTAGCCGCGACATGGCTTCAATCGCTTCTACGCTTGCGCTGATGCTTACTGCGTCGATAATTTCATCAGCGAGTCCGTGCATCTGTGCCTCTTCCGCCGATAACCATGTCTCTTCATTGAGCATGTCGCGCAAGCCGTCTTCGTCGATATTTGGCGCTTTCGCCGTATAGCACGAAACGATGCTATCCGTGATCTTGTCAAATGTTTCCGCCGTCTTGCGTAAATCTTCCGAGTTTCCTATTGCAACGCCCCATGGATTGTGAATAAACATCATCGCGTTTTTCGGCATCACAACTTTATAAGCTCCCACCGCAATCACGCTGGCGATGCTTGCTGCAATACCGTCAATGCGCGCTGTGACGCGATCTCCAAGGCGGCGCAAGAAGTTGTAGATTGCAAGGCCATCAAACACTTCACCGCCGTAGCTGTTGATGCCGATCACGATCTGGCTAACCCCATCGTCGGCTGCCTTGACAGCGTTGATGAAATCAACGGCGCGATAATTCCAGCGCCCAATTTCATCATGGATCAACACTTCAAGCGGCTCGCCTTCCGCTTTGTTTTTTATCTCAAACCACTTCTTCATTCTTCGTCTCCTTCGGTTGTTAATTCTTCGCCGTCTGCCACAATGGTTGAATCACTTGCCGGGCTCAACCTGCTCTTACGTCCATCTGAGTCGTAGCGCAAACCTAATTCGTCAGCGCGCGTATTGTCTGATTTGTTTTCTTCGTCGATGTCTTCCGAACTGAATCCTCTGCTCAGAACTACTTCGCTTCTGCTTGTGAATCCAGAGCGAACTTCCAATTGCTTCGCGGTCACATCCTGCACTGGATGGATATAAGCCCACCCCTGAGGCACCCAGCGCACGCGGCGATATTCACGCTTACGATTTTCGTAATCTGGCAATTCAATAACGTTTGCCAGGACAGCCATGTCAAGAAATCGCCGCCATATTGGTCGGCACATCTGAAAAACAAATACTCCAAACTGCCGCATTTCAACTCGACGACGAAACTCATTAATGATGACGCGCAACGCGCGGTCTCCGATGCTTCCAACGTCGCCGGTTAATAGCTCATAAGGTACGCCAAAACCGACAGCCAGACCTTGATGTTGCTGTTTCATGAACGGCGCGTAACTCGTCCCCGCGTCTGGTGGGTCGGAGAATGTCACGTCTTCGCCCGGATAAAGCTCTTGCATCGTGCCCGGCTCCATGCTGACCAGCGCATCAAACCCGGTCATGATGTTGTCTGGTTGTCCCGTGTCTGGATTAGCATTAGGGTCTGCGCCGGGCTTTCTGATAAATCCGGCAAACAAGTTTGAAACCTCTTGGCGATACAGCACTGCATCGTCAAGCTCGTCGAGGCTTTTCAAACGCAGCAGAATCTTCGTCATCGTCGGCGTGCCGCGCACTTGACCAATTATCATTGGTTCGAAAATATGCAGAATTTCGCTCGCATCAATGCGCACGGTCTCTGAATCGCTGCCACCATCGCCTGGATGTTTTTTACAAACATGATAAGCGACGCGCTTTCCACTCTTGTCAAACTCAATACCAGCCTTGATTTGACCGCCACCTTTTAGGTCTTCGTTCTTCGTGATCGGTATCATTTCAGGCGCAAGAGCCTGAATCTGCAACGGCACAGAGTCGTTGTCATCGTTGACGTCGGGCATTAGGCGCAAGAAGCATTCGCCCTTCACAAAAAACGAATACGCAGCCAGTGCCTGCAACCCATAAAAATCATAAACGCCGTCGAAGTCTGCTTCGTCTGTCCAATCAGAATAAAGTTGTATTAACTCTTTTCGTTTGGTGTCGTCTGTCAATTGCGGGTGCGGAACAATGCCTGTTCCAATGGTATTCGCTACCAGACGGTCAACGCCACCGAATGCGTATGGGTCATTGTCAAAAGCAGTCTGCGATCTATCGCGTAAGCTCTTGAGGTTTTGTATTAGAGTTTTGTTTGGGCTTCCGCTTGCGACTTTCCAATTCTTCGCGCGCCGCCCAGTTCCAGCGCCGTCGTATTGATTTTTCAGCCGTGACGGAAGCACAAAGCCACGCCGAAGCAAAGCAGGGTATTTGGTCATATCCCTTTCCCTCCGTGCGCTATGCGCCTAATACGCGGTGGCATTCGTTGGTTTTCGTTGATGGCGATCTCGGCAGCTATCTTGTCACGCGCGGCGTAAAGCTCTTCGATGGATCGGAACTCAGTGCGATGATCTGCAAACTGAACGACACGCGCGCCGCTCGCAATCGCTCTGTCAATTGCGTCTAAATCTGTTTTTGTGAATGCCATTGCTATCGCCTTGATAGGTAACTGGATTGAGCAACGCGACGCCTTATAACCGGCTGTCGTTGCGTAGTTAGTGTTTGTTCATGAGTCGTTGCAGCGTTAACTGGTACCGCTTGTTTCTGCTGTTGACGTTTCTCAATCGTCGCAGTATCTTGTTTTCTCAACACAAGACGACGGTCAATTTTCAAACCTTGTATTGCAGCGTAAGCCAATACGCGGCAGTCTGTTGCTTCGTTGCGTGCTCCGCGTGGACACTTCCACGTCCGCACTTCGATGCCGCGTTTGTCGTATGTAGTAACGCGCCGCTCTATGGTCGCTTGCGTGAACCACGTTTGATCGTAGTGCGTTGGGAAGTGGCAATATCCTGCAACCGTTTCATCGTCGATTTGCCATCGCGCATAAACGGTATCTTTCGCAGTATCAACACCAACGATTCGCACCTGATGTCCGACGTACTTCTTCGACGTTGACGGTCTCTTAGGCCATACCGGTCGCGATCCGAAACGACCGGCAGTTGCCCAAATATTTCTGCCGACGCGCGGCGTTGCAAACTCATAAACCTGCTGCGTATGGTGACCACCAGAGTCGATACAGCACGCGGCAATCTTCAATGTCCTGCCATCTTTCGTATGGTATCGCGCGTTGCCTAATATCTCGTCGAGCGTTTCCCAAACGTCAGGCAAAGATGGGCTTCCGGGCAGCACATGGTACTCGACACCCCACGATGTTTCGCCGACGCCCCATCCGACAATCTCAATCTCAAGCCGATCATTCTGCGTATCAACGCCTGCCGTGATTGTGATCACATCTTCCGGCAATTCGTCACCATCGTATTCCTCACGACGTTTCATCATCGACTCGCCGTCAGCCTTGTCGCCAATCTCCTCGAATGTCTCGCCCATCGACGTGTTCCACCACGTCTTTTCTTGCTCTGGATTACCGAGCGCCGCAACGTAATCGGCAGCAATCTCTGATAGCTTGCGCCATGGTGAATATAACTCGTTGATATGAAAACCAGCGATGCGGTTATTTGGTTTTTCTTTCACCCAATCGCCGCGCGCCAGCATGTCCGGTTTGTGTTCGTCTCCGATTAATCCTCCGCACTCAGGGCAGCGCAACATTGCCGTCGTCGGCTCGTTGTCAACCATTGACACGTTTTGCCATGTCAATATTTGACTATGATCGCAATGTGGACACGGGACGTAATACCTCCTCTGATCAGATAGATTCCACGCGCGCTCAATACGGCTCTTACCTTTTATTGTCGGCGTCGAAAACATCCCGATACGTTTTCGGTGTCTGAATGTAATCGTGCGCTTGCGTCCCAAATCAACAGGGTCGCCTTCCGTTCCGGCAGACGGCGGGTAACGATCTACCTCGTCAAAAAGTAATATTCGTATCGGTCGGCTTGCAAGACCAGCAGGTGCATTCGCTCCGATCATCGTAATGTGACCACCTGGAAACGACTTGCGCAAAATCGTGTTTCCGCTGTCCCTGCTCTTGGCGTCTCTGACCTTACCTTTAAGCGTTGGTGTGTCTCGTATCATTGTCGCCAATCGGTCTTTGGAAAACGTGTCAGCCATGTCACCAGTTGGTTGCACGACAAGTATTGGCGACGGGTCGACATCGATGTAATAACCGCACACTGCTTTGAGTATTAGAGTCTTACCAACTTGCGACGACGACATCACAACAACCTCTTCAACGCCCTCGTTGAAAGCGTCCATGATCCCTCGTTGATACGGCGCGATGTCGCCGCTGTACTTTCCAAAAACGTCGCTATCTTCAGGCGATAGGTACAACCTTTCGCTTGACCACTCTCCGACGCTTAGATTTGGTGGCGGCGACCACGTCTTCGCCACCCGGCTCATCATCTGGTGTATTTGGTTCGTCGTCATCGATATTTATTTCTTCCGCTTTCCAGCGCGATAAATCATTCAGCGCAGCAGTCACTTCATCGGTCAGCCTGTCCTCGATTTCCTGCACGTTTTTTCCGGCACATAATGGAGCCAAGCGCACAGGTAAAATCAACAAACGCGCGCGCGCTGCGCCGATCAACTGCGACACCGATATTTCCACGTCCTCAACCAGCACCAACTTTTTCAAAAGCCGGTCAGTCTCAACCTCGGTTTTTTTTCTTTGCGCAATAACAAGCCGCGTTTTTTCGGCAACCTGATCGCCAGTCTCACCATCAAGTTGCGCGCGCAGATAGCGGATATACCCACGGATGCACGCCGGCGCATCGTACTCGCCGCGGCGCGCAGGCTTTGGAATGTGCCCTTCTTTCGCGAGTTGCTGCACACGGCGAACATCTAAATCAAGCAGAGCGGCGATTTGGTTTACTGTACTTGCCATAAAAGCAATGACTTACGAAGCGAAATAAAAGTGATTCTCATTATCTAATGATTAATCAACCTCTTCCGAACCGTAACGCGTTTTGGGTGCTCAGGGTCCCCACACATGTCACGATCATAGCTTGGTCGGAATGATCGGCTGCGCTGAGGAATTGATAATGTGTCGCATGTTGTTTGTAGATCATTGATTTTGTTGACTTTTTTGTTTTTGAGGACTATCATCAATCGCTGGATGATGCATTTGTTAAACAACTAATGGAGGAATGAAATGGCACGAACAACAGCGATTGAGTGGACAGAGCACACATGGAATCCGTTTGTCGGTTGCAGCGTATGCACGGCAGGCTGCACTAATTGCTATGCGATGCAGCAAGCATTCAGGATTGAACAATTCGGAACGGCGCGGCACTACGAAGGATTGACACATAAGGTCAACGGCAGAATCGTCTGGACTGGCAAGCTATCACGATCATCGGATGCGGCAATGCGCAAGCCGCTTGGCATCACAAAGCCGTCGATGATCTTTGTCAATTCAATGTCCGATTTTTTCCACGCGGATGCAAACGATGCTTGGCTGCTTGAGGCATTAGACATCATCAGGCTAACGCCGCGCCATATCTTTCAGGTGCTCACGAAGCGTCCTGAGAATATCTCACCATTTCTTCAGCGTAACCCGTCAGTCGTCTTCCCGGGCAACCTGTGGCTTGGTACGACGGTCGAGCATAAAAAGACAGCGTCGCGCATCTCAATACTTTCCCGAGTTCCGGCCACTGTGCGTTTCATCAGTTTCGAGCCGCTGATTGGAAGCGTTGGAAAAATCAACCTAAAAAATATTCATTGGGTTATCAGCGGTGGGGAGTCCGGACCGCGACACCGTCCATGTGATTATGAGTGGGTGAAAGAAATCAACGACCAAGCAAAAGCGCAAGGCGTACCGCATTTTTTCAAACAGTGGGGTCATTGGACAAACAACCCTTTGGTTGAATCAGCGCCGGAAGGAATCTCACCGGTAGACTGGATCAAAGAGGTTGACCCCGTAGGCAAAGGTGGGTCATTGCTTGACTGTGTGGCTTACAAAGAATTTCCCAGCCCCTCGAATATAATTGCTTCGTAGCGCATTCTACTTACTTTCTTCCCCACCGCTGGCGAGCGGTGGGTTATTTTTGCGTTGAGCATTTCCTCTATTTTTCGGATTGCCATATCAGAAATTTCGTTGTGCTGCTTTCCTGCTCCGCTTATTTTGGCTTTCCCTTTTTCTTGCTTCAATCCGGTTAATAAAGAAAGAGCCACAGGCAATCCCCCGAGCTTCAGATTCATGTTTGTGCCGTCCGTTATCACAAGTCCAATTTTTTCCCCTTTTCTCATTTCTCTTCGTGCGCCGAGTATTAAACACTGTTCCCACGGAGAACCATAGGCATCGAAATCAAACACGTTGAAATCGTTTAAGTCTATTGTCCGCATCAGCCGCCTATTGTCTGCAACATAAGCCGCCCGTTCGTCTTGATACCACTTCATGTCACATCCAACATATGTCTCGGCATCGCACCATACACTATAGAACATCCGGCCAGCACCGCAAAAAGCGTCAAACACTCGCGCGGGCTCGATGTGCTGCAATATTTTTTTACGAAGCGTAATCTTATCGCATCTTGACAATATGTTATTGTTTATTTTTCTCCCGGTAATACCTTTTGTTATCCTAGCCATCTATCGCCACCGTTCCAATCTCGACATCGACCGGCAAATCTTTCATTACGTGACGAATTTGCTTTAACGCCTCGGCTTGATATTGAATGTCTCCGCGCACGGAAATCCAAAAAGTATCATATGCTTTCCCAGTCTCGATCTGTCTCACCGCACCAACACCGTTGTCTGCATCGTTGCCAAGAATCGCATCAAGCTCTGCGTCTGAAAAACCAAGATCGTTGATTGTTTCGCCGGTGCTCAACAAATCGTTGAGCTCGGAAAACAACATCTCGTCGTCCCACTCCGAATTTTGTGCAATCTTATTATCGGCAAGCACATATTGCCGCTTCTTTGCATCACTCCAACCTGTTGCCACAACAGCAGGTATTTCGAGCATGCCCATTTTCTTGGCCGCTTCGATTCTCCCGTGACCGGCAATCACATTATTTTTTTCGTCAATCAACACCGGCACGGTGAACCCGTATTTTTTTATCGCAGCGATTATCTGGTCAATCTGCTCTTTCGGATGACGGCGTGCATTACGCGTGTACGGTATAAGGTCGCCGATTTTGCGCATCTCAGCCATCTCGGCTGGGTTGATCGTTGCTGTTTTTTTCATAAAAAAAGCCCGGCTGTCGTATCAGTCCGGGCTGGTGTCAGTTGTTGCATGCTATCGAATTAACCGCTATTTTCCGCATATTTTGCGGAATGTCAATGTTCAACCTGTTGCCATTTATCGCAATTGTGCAAAGGGAAAATAATCGGCATATTTTTCTCCCTTTTTCTGCGCGTTGTCAAAAATTATCATCCAGTTATTCCTGATTTTTTCAACAATTCATCAATTTCGCGCCACGCGGTTGCCTCAGTCTTTTTCAGCGCCGCCACGATTTTGACATTGTGAGCGCCCGCTGTGTCTCGGTGCACACCACAATAGTCAGCAAGCTTTCCGATTTTCACCGGTGAACCGAAATACTTTTCCACGCACCCGCGCCGCAGCCGGTAATTACTCACGCCGCCTGACAGCACGCGCAGCATCTGCACTGACAAAGCGTCGATGGCATGCGTCCACTCTGCGTTTGGTTTTCGTCCGGCACAGCATGTTTTGCCGCACCCGCACGTCAGGCTCTTCGGCGCGACGCGAGCAATCAGGGCGTATTCGCCGTATCCGCTAACCCGTGACAATTCGGCACGGATCATCCCAGCCTGTGCCGCGCCGTCAAGCCCGTTCAATCCCTTGCCTTCGCGCCCTGGCGTCTTTCCCAAATTGCGCATCGGTGAGTCAGGGCTTTGCTGGTGCGCATAGTTAAACGCGAAAACAAGCGCGTTGAATGCGCTCTCAAAAAGATATTCGCCAGTCACTTGCTTTTCATTTTCAACACGGTTTCAAATGCCACGATTACAACAATCGCAGCGCCACTTATCGCGACCAACGAAACAACGAATATCAGCGGTAGATATAAAAACTCGATCATCCCGTTACCTCCACCGTAACGCCACCATTTTCCAACGAATAACTCGTTTCCGCGACGATGCGTTTGATTTGCTTATCGTCGTGGTACGCGATTCCGTTCAGCGCATCCAGCACAACTTTGAGCGAATTATCCAGATCAATGCACGTTTTGCTTGCCTGCCCTGCTTTTGTTTTCTTCGGATGCAAAAACAATTTCACGGTCACATCACCGTCGATCTTTCGTTCGCCGGTCGCCAGCGCGACATTGGCGACGTGTTCCTTATACCGCTGCGCCTCAGCAGACCGGACAGTCCGATTACGAAATGTGCGCCAGTAGCGGTTAGTCGATATGGGGTACGGCAGCTTGAGTATCATTCGCTGTCCTTTCTTCAAATTCACATAAGCACGAGAAGCACAAAAAGCTTTCCTTCCTATCGTGCACGGTTTTATCGACGACATGCTTGCGTACGCGCACCGGCTTTCCGCAACACGAGCACTCTTTCAACGTGCTGTACACTGCTACCTTATCACTACCCATAAAGTACCTCAATCGTTTTTCCTAATAATTCCAATTCCGTTATTTTCATGACTTTCAACATTGTTTTCTCGCCGTGTACTCCGCATCGCCCGCGATGACACTCTGGACAAAGCGGTATCGTCGTGAAATGTCCGCAGCGTCTGCCTTTGATGCGCCCCTCAAGAATGTGATGCACCTCGACCGGGCGCGCACCGCACAGGCAACAGGAAAGCGATGCGACGCGCTCAAGATGTTTCTTTTCCGCTGCCGTAGTCATTCGAACACCACCCCATATTCCGTCGCCGCATCAACTTCCACGGCTTGCATGTACTCCGTAAACTCGCCGACGTTTAACTCCGACGTTGACTTGCGTCTGCTCATGATCTCGCCACCGGGCAAAATCATTTCCACGCGCGGCATGTATTTATTCGCGTAATACTCGTGCCACACCATATCGGAAAATTGACGGTTGTTATCCCACGCTTGGTCAGAAATAGTTTTGTAAACGTATCCCCACAGTCGAGCGTTCTGTTGGTTTGTGCGCTTCTTATCGGAGGTGGTGACGATGATGTGTAGCGGCTTCCCGCTATCAACAGCCGCTTCATAATTTTTCCTGATGAACGCGACAATAGCTTGCCAAATACCGCGCCGGTCAAGAATGAATTCACGATACAGCGTCGCCATACTCTTCATCGTTCGCCGCCTTGATCTCGATAAAACTTTCACATTCATCGCTAAGCGTCAGCGGAATGAAATACGAAAGAAACTTGGCTTCTTTCAGCGCCTGATCACGATCAACGTATCGCGCGCACATTTCGCGTCTATCACACACAACGCCACCGTTCTTTCCGATGCATCGCGCAACATCGTTCGGTAATGATCGTTTCACGCTGCATTCCTTTTCTCGTGTGCAAGTTGCGCGCCAATTGCGTTCATACCTTGACGCGATTGGTAATACCAAAACTTTTCAGCTTCTACGTCTTCTCGCATTCGTTTCGCGGTGTATGCGATAACCTCTTCGTCGGTTTCGAGAAGACAATCACGCATCCACACTTCCATTCGCTTGATTCGCAATTCTGTTTTTGGGTCAGACATAAAACCCCCTCCTCTTCGGCGTTTGGATTTCCTTTTCCGGTGGTCGGTAGTAGCAGTTTTCAAAGCGGCTGTATTCGCCGAGAAACGCCGTGTACACCCTGCCGGTTTCACCTTCGCGGTTTTTGATCACGCCGATTTCAGCGATACCTTTCGCGTCGGTATTTGGGTTGTATTCCTCGTCGCGGTACACTGTCATGATCACGTCGGCGTCCTGCTCAATTGCTCCGCTATCGCGCAGATCTGATTTCATCGGGCGCTTATCCGTGCGCTCGTCGCACTTGCGCGAAAGCTGCGACAACGCGATCACCGGCACGTCCAATTCGCGCGCCAACAGCTTCAACCCACGCGTGATTGTCGATACCTGCTCGTTGCGACTTTGTCCTTGCGCCTCCATGAGTTGGATGTAGTCGATGATGATCAGGTCAAGACCGTAGCGCGCTTTCTGCTGTCGCGCACGGCTGCGCAATCGCTCTACAGTGAGTCGCGTCGAACTGTCGATGTACACCGTAGCGTTTGAAAGATTCATCGCCTTGGCTTCCAGCCTGTCCCATTGATCGTTGTTAAATCGTCCGCTCTTGATTGCCTTGAGTTCGATTTTTCCGGTGTTTGCAACGGCGCGCTCAAGCAAACTCGCGGCGGTCATTTCGAGCGAAAACACCAGCACGTTTTTTTTCTCGACACCGTTGACCACGCCGATTTGCATCGCAAACGCGGTCTTGCCCATCGCCGGACGCCCAGCAACGATGATCAATTCGCCGGCACGCAAGCCGTTGAGTTTCGCATCAAGGTCGCTGACACCCGTCGGCAAGCCTTGAAATTCCTCGCGGTCACGGCGCTCCGAAAGGTCTCCGACGAAGTCGCCGAGCAACGCAGAAAACGATTTTATTTCCACACCGGCAGACTTGTCGATCATGTCCGCGAGTTGCTTTTGCGTTTCCGAAATCAGTTCGTCGGCGGACGTTGCAAGTTCGGTTGCGGCAGCCAAGCGCTCGCCGATTTCCGCAAGCTTCCGTCGCTGCGCTTTATCGCGCACCAATGCCGCGTAATGCGCCGCGTTTTCTGGCATTACAGCACCGACAACCAGAGCGCCGAGATATTGCAAGTCGCCAACGTCTCCGAGCTTGCCAGCGCGATCTAATGCTTCGGCAACGGTCACGATGTCCACCGCCTTGCCGTCGCGCAACATGTCGCGCACTGTTGCGAAAATCATTCGGTGCGCGCCGTCCGCAAAGTCTTCAACCGATATAAGGTCGCTCACTGGATCAAACTGCCGGTTGTCAGCAAGGATTGATCCGATTACCTGCTGTTCCGCCCCGATGTTATGCAGCCTGTCGGTTTTCATATTTTCCTTCTAAAACTTTTACAAAATTGCTCGGCCTTACCAGCCACTCAAGGTCAGCAGACCACGGCGTTCGGTCTTTGCTTCCGTTGACGCGACCAGTCAAAAAATCGCTTTCGCTGACGTAGACAAAAAATCTTTTCCACCACGCGACGCCGTCCTCGGTAGTCGCGTAATGTCCTGCTGCGAACATTTCTCGCCATCGGGATTGCAAAGATTTTTTTCGAACATCATTCCAAACCCTGACTTGCGGTAGAGTCGGTAAAGTCTCGTGATACGCATCGATGATTTGCTGGTGTTGGCAGTCAGGAAGTTTTGATTTTTTGTCTTTAGGGTGATCGTGAGTCGCGTCAGGCAAGGCGTCGTCAGCAACGCTGGCGACGACTACTCCGTTAGGAGTAGTATTTAATTCTTTATCTTTATCTTTATCTTTATCTTTATCTAGCGTTCGCTTGCGTTCGCTTGCGTTCGCTTGCGTTCGTTTTTCCTCTTTTTTCTTCTCACGCCACGCTTTTGCACGCTCTGAAGCGCCATCCTCGCGGATTGGTTGTCTTTTTTCCCAACCTGTAACAACGTCTCCGTCCAACAATCTTCCCTGCATTTTCTCAATAATCGCGGCGATTTTTTGAGGTTCAACGTCAAGCGCGCTTGCTAAATCTTCGCTTGCGTTCGTTTTCGTTCGTCCGCGTTCGCTTGCGTTCGCTGATGCTTCAACCAATAAAAACAGATAAACACTAATCACTAACGAAATTGGTTGATTGGACAACCGCGCGACCGTCCTGAATTTTGGATCTGTCGGCATGTCGTGCCATAACCTGAACCATTGATTAGCCATTACGCCACCTCACGCCAAAAGAAAAGGAGCGCTGGCAGGGCGGCTGGCGTAGTGCCGTCTTTTCGGTTGCTATCCTAGCCATGCGCATAGTCGTAAAGCTTATTAGGCGTCCAACGCGATGGCGAAACCAGACAGGTAACGTAAACCCGCCGCGTGGACAGAAGAAAAAACGCCGTTGCGACGGCGAAAGGTCGTGATCACTTTAGACGACCGCATTTGCAATTCTTTCCAGCCGACGAGTGCGCCAAATCTTTTTTTGTTCTTTTTGTTTTTTGCTTCGCGCTCTCAAAATGTTTTTATATTTCTTTCGTTCATCAGCCATCGCATCGTTAAGTTTTAGCAACCGTTCGCGCGCAGCCGCTGGATCAATATCGAGGAACAAGCAAAAGCTATCAAACGCTCCACGCTCTCGCTTAATGAAATTTATTGCACCCAGATAGTCAACCTCAGAAACTGATACGTTCTTTATGTCCTCGGCGGCAAGTTGCACTATAGCTGCAATCAATGCACGCTCAGGCGCACAATAATCGTATGGCTTCTCCGATTTAACGTGGATGTTGAGCGTTGGGTGTGCCATTTACTTCCCCGCCCTCAAAATATTGACCGTGCTCGAAATCTCAGCCATCTTGCGTTGCAAGTCAGCAAGCACGGCATCGGTGCTGGTTTTTCCATCGTTCAAAAATTTATCAATAAGGTAATAGATAACCTGCGTGTCGCCGGTGCGCTCGATGTATCGCTCCAATGAATCGACCGAAAAATTGCGCGACGGGTCATCGGATAACTGCGTTGATAGATTGCTCGGCGCAACGTCAAGATCGGCGGCGATGCGTTTCAGTCCGCGCTGATAAACGCCGGTCGCCACAACATCGCGGATTGAACGAAAGCGGTCAGCGAGACCATCATCAAAGCTGATCGTTAATTGCGCTTCTGTGGACGTTTTCGCGATCATTTATGACCTCGTTATGCAATTGATAACCATTGATAATTTTTATTATCAGCAGTTATCAATGCCATGGAAAAAAATAGGAAATAAGGGTGGCGCTCCAATCGACGTAAAATAGGAGCATCACCAACCCAAAATTTCACGAGCGAAAGGAACACCATGGAAAAGATAAAACAACTCGCCCAAATAACGGCGATCAGACAAAATGCAATGCGGACGGTAATTGTTGCGCTCATTGCTACGCACCCCGACCCAGAAAAGTTTTTAATCGCGCTGCAACGCGGCGATCAACAGCTGGTTCTGTACCTCTCAAATATTGCCAGTCAACGTCGGGGCGCAGGTCTTCGCAGCGCACCGCGCCGCTCGACTCGCGCTCAATGTCGATGCAGAGCTTTTCTCCGAGACGCTGCCCGATTGAAATGGCCTTACGAAGATAACCGATAGTCGTATTGCAGCGCACAGCGAACCCGTCCTGCTCCTCTGGGGACAATGAATTCAAATATTCGCGTAGTGTATCCATGCGCAAACATTACCATACGGTAATGTAAAAAGCAACACCTTTTGGTTATTTACTATTTAGTAAAGAGCAGGAAGAATAAAAGAATGAAAAAAATAAG
>DAISYG010000018.1:0-27990 GCA_036825435.1 Casimicrobiaceae bacterium
AATTTGAGAGAAGAAAAATGCGGTAGATGCGATTTGATCAGCGGTTCCTTAGATGTAAATGAGCATTTTGAGGAAAATTCCAACGCTGTATTGTTTGCGCGCAGTAATTAATCAAGGAGCATCAAGCTTCCGTTGCCCTCTCCGCCCGCTGCAAAAGCGACGCTTCAGCCAGATCAAGTTCGCGTAGTTGCACGCGAATCAGCTCTTCGTCGATGATGTCGTTTTCCTGTGAGCGATGCAGCACGGAGCGCTCGGCGCGCAACGCCGCCAGACGCATGTCGATTTCCAGATTTTGCATTTCCCGCGGACGTTGTTTGACGTTGCCGTCGTTGTCCACATCGCCGTCTCCGGCGATCAATTGCTCGTGGTAGTGCGCGAGAACGCGCGTACCGATTTCGTCGATGAATATTTTGTTGTCGGCAGGCGAGCTTTCCATCGATTGCTGACGCATGGTTTCGACGGCGCTGATGGCGGCTTTGGCGCGTTCGCGCAACAATACTTTGACTTGTGCGGTGTTATCTTCAACGCCTTCCTGCGGCTGACGGTGGATCAGCACGGGCAGCCCGATGGTGGCGGTGAGCAAAGAGAAAATGATGACGCCGGCGGCGAGAAAAATCAATAAACCGCGTGCGGGAAAGGGCGTGCCATCGTGTAACGCCAGCGGAATTGACAGCACGCCTGCCAATGTGACCGCACCGCGCACGCCCGCCAAGGTAATAATAGCCGTATCGCATTTTCCGGCAATCGGCGGGATTTCGCCGCGTTTATTGGCACGGTGTTTCAAAAAACGGGCGAGCAGTGCAACCCAGGCGAAACGCAGCGTGAATAGAATTACGCTGATGGCGAAGATGTAGAAGAGAACTTCCCACAGTTCGGAATGGTGTCCGGCAACCATGTATTCGGGCAGATGTCCCATGATGTGCGGCAGTTGCAAGCCGAGCAGAATGAAAATCATGCCGTTGAACACAAACTCCAGCATTTCCCATACAGATTCGCTACGCAAACGCATGGTCAACGAATTGCTCATGGTTTTGGTGTAGCTTTGCACGATACCGGCGGCGACGGCGGCAAGAATGCCGGACGCTTCGACGCGTTCAGCGACGATGTAGGAGATGAACGGCAGCAGGATGAGAAAGATCGTTTGCGAGGCGGGGTCTTCGCCGGTATAGCGTGCGATCCACGTCAGAATTTTGGATGCGAGGTAGCTGATTGCCGCGCCGATGGCGATGCCCCCGATGGCGATGAACAAAAAGCTGACGCTGGCTTCGTAAATCGAAAACATGCCGGTCAGCATCGCGGCGACGGCGAACTTGAGCGCAACCAAGCCCGAAGCGTCGTTCATCAACGCCTCGCCTTCCAGCAAATTCATGATGCGTTTGGGAACGCGTTTACGCCCGACGATGCCCGAAACGGCAACGGCGTCGGTGGGTGACAAAACCGCTGCGAGTGCAAATGCAGCAGGCAATGGCACGCTCGGAATCAACAGGTGGATAAAGAAGCCGATGCCGAAAACGGTGAAAAAAGCCAGCCCGAGCGCCATCATCAGAATGGCGAAGTGCTGACGGAAAAAATCGCGCTTGGGAATGCGCCAACCATCGACGAACAGCAATGGCGGAATGAACAGAAGCAGGAAAACTTCAGGGTTGAACGTGATGTGAAGATTGAAAACGGGGACTGCCAGAAACGCGCCGAAGCCAATCTGCATCAATGGCACGGGAATCTGAAATGGCACCATGCGCGCGATCACATTGGAAAGCGCAACAGCCATCAACAACACCAGAACGGTAAAAACGATTTCCATTTTTAAATAGGTTCAACAATCTTCATTGCGTCGCGGAATACTTCTGCCGAATTGTTTTTCAATATTTCGGGCGTCGATAAATGTTGGCGAAACAAACGTCCGCGTGGTTGTCCATGATAAAGCCCAAGAACAGGGCGCGCCAACGTGCGTAGTGTCACGCCACGTTTTAGCATCACACACGCGTAATCAATATAAGCTTCGAGGGCTTCGCGTCGCGTTGGCGGCGGCGCAGGATCACCAAACAAGCGATGATCGACCTGAGCAAGCACATAAGGATCATGATACGCCCAACGCCCAACCATTATTCCACATAGTGGTTGTTTTTCGTGATTGAAAATTTCATCAACTGTTGCCCACTCACCCACACCACCGTTGAGGATAAAGAGGTAATCGGGAAAATCGCGTTGCAGTTGTCGGACAGTTTCGTAGCACAGAGGCGGAACGGTGCGGTTTTCCTTGGGTGATAATCCGGCGAGGATCGCATGCCGTGCATGAACGATAAACGTATCGCAACCGGCGTCGGCGACTGTTCGTATGAATTCGCAAAGAAAGTCGTAATCGGTTTCATTATCAACGCCGATACGGTGCTTCACCGTGACGGGAAGTGTGCACGCATTGCGCATTGCCTGCACGCATGTGGCGACCAGCTTGGGTTCTTTCATCAAACACGCGCCGAAGCTGCCGCTTTGTACACGCTCGGACGGGCAGCCGCAATTCAGATTGATTTCATCATAACCCCATTGCTGTGCTAATCGTGCGGCATGCGCGAGTTGTGGTACATCGCTGCCGCCGACTTGCAGCGCGACAGGGTGCTCGGAGGCATCGTAGTCGAGAAGGCGAGGTACATCACCGTAAAAAAGCGCGGGTGAGGTGACCATTTCGGTGTACAAACGTGCGCGTTTCGACAGCAAGCGATGGAAGAAACGGCAATGACGATCCGTCCATTCGAGCATCGGCGCCACGCAGAAACGAAACGGTGAATACGAGATGGAATCAACGTTCATGTCGAACGGCAATTTCGTGAATGAGTTTATCGACCGTTGCCAATAATGCGGCGCTGTTGCAACCGACGCGCCCATGCGCTTGCGCCCACACATCCGCTGCCGAGCCGTGCAAACACACAGCAAATTGCAATGCGGTTTCAGTGCTCGGTGATTGCATGAGCAGTGCGCCGATCATACCTGCCAATACATCGCCACTGCCACCGAACGCAAGGGCAGGGTTGCCAGTGGTGTTGATTGCATACGCACCATTGGGCGCAGCGATGATACTGCCGAAGCCTTTGAGTAATGTATGGGCATTGAATCGTTGTGCAATAGTACGTGTTGCTGTGATGCGATCATGTTGAATATCGGATGGTTTGCATTGCAACAGTCGCGCTGCCTCGGCAGGGTGTGGCGTCAGAATGGTCGGGGCGTTACGACGGGCGATTGGTTCAACAAGTTCCGGGCACTGAGCGATGATATTCAGCGCGTCGGCGTCCAGCACCAGTGGAATATTAATATTGATTAAACGCTGCAAAAGCTTTTGCGCGGCGGTGCTGATGCCAAGCCCACAACCGACGACCAACGCATCATGTTGTTGTGTGAGCAATGCTTCGGCGTAATGGAACATCAGTTCAGGATAGAGTGGATCGAACGCAGGATGATCGTCAGCGATGAAGCCGACGCGCACTTTACCTGCGCCGAGGTGAAGTGCGGCACGGCCGCTCAGAATAACGGCGCCTGACATACCGCTTGCACCACCGATGATGCCCAGCGTGCCATAACTTCCTTTGTGCGTATTTTTTTTGCTGCGCAACAGCGAGTGTGGGAACAAGATGTTGAGACTTTGGTGGTCGAGAATGTGTGCGTCGTTTGATGCAATTTCTTCATTCGGCAGACCGAGCAAATCCACAAGGATATTACCGCTATGATCCGCACCGTCCAAAGTCAATAAGCCCGGTTTATAAGCGATGAAGGTCAAAGTATCGGTGGCGATGATTGACGGCTCATGTGCGACGCCGGTATCGCTCTCCAAACCGCTGGCAATGTCCAGCGACAAAATGGGGATACCGTGGCGAGACGATTGTTCGTTTGCCCATTCGACCCATTCGGAAAACGGCGCAGAGGGCGCGCGCGTCAAACCGATGCCGAAAAGTGCGTCGATGATCAATGCCGGACGAGTCGGAAACGCGTAGTTGGATGTTATGGATGGCGACGCTTCATAACATTTGCCGTCCGCGTGCAGGAATGCCTGATACGCCTGTTGCGCATCGGCAGGAAAGCGGTCGGTAACAGGCGCGATCACATAGACCGTATATCCTTCGCTCATCAAATGACGAGCGGCGACAAAACTATCGCCGCCATTGTTGCCGGGACCGCACAAAATAACGATCGAGGCGTTGCCCGAATTTGCTTCCGGAAATCGATTGGCAACGTACTCTGCCGCTGCGGCACCCGCACGTGCCATTAGTGGCAAGTCCTTGAAACGCTTTTCAATATCGCGCAGTTGAGCTGTCGATAACAACGGCGGTTGAGGTAACGTGGTAAAAAACAGATTTTCGCGGGAATGATTTTTCATAAATAATGCGTCCAGCATGTCTTTTTTTGGGTATTTTGCCGTATTCTATTCCTTGGATTTTAACGCAAGCATTTTTTTATCCAATAACAGGAGGTTTTTATGCGTAAGTTACCGTTAACGCTCGTTTTTGCTCTGGCGGTTGGCATCGCCATGCCGGTGGCAGCTCAAGAATTGACCGGCACGCTGAAAAAAATCAAAGACACGGGCACGATCACCATCGGTCACCGTGAATCTTCGATTCCACTTTCGTACTACGACGACAAGCAACAGGTTGTCGGCTACGCCATTGATCTGTGCATGAAAGTTGTTGATGAAATCAAAACCGAATTGAAGATGGACAACATCAAGGTTGCGTTGAACCCGGTGACGTCGGCAACGCGCATCCCGCTGATCGCCAATGGCACGATTGATATTGAATGTGGTTCCACAACCAACAATCTCGAACGACAAAAGCAGGCATGGTTTTCACCGACCTACTTTGTCAGTGCCATTCGTTTTGTGACCAAAAAGGATTCGCCGATCAAGTCGTTCAAAGATATGAAAGGCAAGGCGGTTTCGACAACGGCGGGCACGACCAGCATGAAGATGATGACCGAACTGAACGGCAAAGAGAAACTCGGCATCAACCTGATTTCAGCCAAAGATCACGCGGAAGGTTTTCTGCTCGTGGAGTCGGGACGCGCCGAAGCATTCGTGATGGACGATATTTTGATTTACGGTTTGATGGCGAATTCCAAAACGCCGGACGCATATGTGCTGTCGGCAGATGCGCTGTCGCTGGAACCCTATGCGGCGATTGTTCGCAAAGACGATAAGGCATTTAAAGAAGTTGTGGATCGCGCGTTCAAAAAATTCTACGCCAGCGGTGAGATTGAACCGTTATTCAAGAAGTGGTTCCAGTCGCCGATTCCGCCGCGCGGTGTGAATCTGAATGTGCCGTTGAGCGATTTGCAAAAGAAAGTATTCGCTCATCCGACTGATTCGGGCAATCCCAGAGATTACGAATAAATTCATCTCTTGAGAAGATGCCGGGTAACCGGCATCTTTTTGTCTCTTCAGAATAATCGTTCGGATCAAAATACGTGAACTATAACTGGAACTGGCGCATCTTTTGGGAATTATCCCCCGATGGTCAGGGCACTTATCTCGATACCTTGATCAACGGTTTGCAGTGGACGCTGACGACGGCGTTGCTGGCGGCGGTTGCGGCGTTCATTCTGGGCTCAATCATCGGTGTTTTGCGTACGTTGCCGTCGCGCACGTTGCGTGGCATCGGCATGGCGTATGTGGAGTTGTTCCGCAATATTCCGCTTCTGGTGCAAATGTTTTTGTGGTATTTCGTGCTGCCGGAGTTTTTGCCTTTCGGTCTGGGCACCGACATGAAACAGTTGCTGCCGCCATGGGGATCGTTTGTTCCGGCGGTGCTGTGTTTGTCGTTCTTCACGTCGGCGCGTATTGCCGAACAGGTGCGCGCAGGTATTGATTCGCTGTCTTCCGGACAGAGGCTGGCCGGGTTGGCATTGGGTTTGAATTTACGGCAAACCTATCGCTATGTGCTGCTGCCGATGGTGTATCGCATCATTTTGCCGACATTGACATCCGAGTTGATGAACGTGATCAAAAATTCTTCGGTGGCGTTGACGATCGGTCTGGTTGAATTGACCGCGGCGGCACACGCGATGCAGGAATTCAGCTTTCAGGTATTTGAAGCATTCACGGCGGCAACACTGATTTATATTTTCATCAATATCATTGTCGTAATCGTGATGCGATTCTTGGAAAAACGTATCGCGGTACCCGGTTTCATCGGCGCGAAAAAAGAAGCCGTGGTGCAGACTGAATAAGAGCGCGGATCATGTACGATTTTGATTTTGATGTTATCCGGCGCTCTTTAGGCTATCTGTTTTTGGATGGCATGAAGTTCACGCTGATGTTGACCGTCTGCGCGATGGTGGGCGGCGTCATTCTCGGCACATTGTTGGCAATGATGCGTCTGTCGAGTTTGAAAATCTTTTCGGTGCCGTCGGGGCTTTACGTCAATCTGACGCGCGCCGTGCCTTTGTTGTTGGTCATTTTCTGGTGTTATTTTTTGCTACCTTATATCGGTGGCTATATCGTGCATGAGCTTTATAAAATCGCACCCGAAGCGGTGGGTAATTTTCTGGTCAAGCAATTCGGTTATCAGGTTAAAGACGGACTACCTCTGCATATCGGTGCGCTCACATCAACGTTGATCACGTTCATTTTGTTTCAGGCTGCTTATTATTGCGAAATCATGCGCGCCGGTATCCAATCGGTTTCACAAGGACAGATGGGTGCGAGCTACGCGTTGGGACTGAATTACTGGCAGACCATGTTTTTCATTATCCTGCCGCAAGCGTTTCGCAACATGTTGCCGGTGTTGCTGACGCAAACGATTATCCTGTTTCAGGATACGTCGCTGGTTTACGTTTTGTCGATCACCGACTTTCTCGGCGCGGCGTCGAAAGTTGCGCAACGCGATGGGCGACTGGTTGAAATGTACGTCTTTGCCGCGTTGGTTTATTTCGTGATTTGTTTGTTTCTGTCGTATGGGGTGCGCCGTTTGCAGGAACGCATCGCCATTATTCGATAAGGTAAAAATTTGCTATGGCAATGATTGATGTTCAGAATATTTCCAAATGGTACGGTTCCTTCCAAGCACTCAAGGATTGTTCGACCAAAGTTGAAAAAGGCGAAGTCGTTGTGATTTGCGGCCCATCGGGTTGCGGAAAATCGACGCTGATCAAAACCATCAACGGACTTGAGCCGATTCAAAAAGGCGAAATATTGGTCAATGGTATTTCGGTGACGTCGCCCAAAACCAATCTTTCACAGTTGCGCGCGCGCGTCGGCATGGTCTTTCAACACTTTGAACTTTTCCCGCATCTATCGGTACGCGAAAACTTGACGCTGGCACAGGTGAAAGTTTTGGGGCGGAGTAAACAGGAGGCCGAAGAAAAAGGATTGGCGTATCTGGAACGCGTCGGTTTGCTTGAACATCAGAATAAATTTCCGGGGCAACTGTCGGGCGGACAACAACAGCGCGTGGCGATCGCGCGCGCGTTGTCAATGGATCCGATCTGCATGTTGTTTGACGAGCCAACTTCGGCGCTTGATCCCGAAATGATCAGCGAAGTGCTCGACGTGATGGTTAAATTGGCACAGGAAGGCATGACCATGATGGTGGTGACTCACGAAATGGGCTTTGCGCGCAAGGTCGCGCATCGAGTGATTTTCATGGATCAGGGCACGATTGTTGACGATGCTCCGAAAGATGATTTCTTCAACAAACCGCAATCAGAACGTGCGCAACAGTTTTTGAACAAGATTTTGGTGCATTAACGTTCAGGAATAAAGCGGATAGTCACACCATTCGCTTCGCTATGAAATTTCTCGACGATACCGATTTCGGGAACGACGGCAAGTTCGCCGTCGATATAAATTCTCGGCCAAGTTGCACGCGCCCAATGCGGGACATCGGCCTCACGAAATAAATCACTCAATAAGCGGCGCGGGCGGTGTTCGCATTGCAGGGTTTCACGCTGATCAACCCGGCTGGTGATAATGACATCTTCCGCGTTTTCCAACAAGTCGCGGTTCAAGCCCGGCGTTTGCGTGTGGAAAAACAATAGCCGACCATGCGGTAAACACATGACGTTTTCTTGCTGCCAGCGCATGCGGTAAGGCGCGACCGGACGGTAAAGATCAATATTGCCTTTGTGAACGCCCAAACGGTACTGCCCGAGTCGCAACTCAATACGGGCATCGTCGCGTGCGTTTTGCAGTTGCTTTGTCATTTCCGATAGATGCCGGTAGTTGGACGCGCGCAAACCGGCGCGGTGAATCGCTTGTCGCAACACAAACTGCGCCAAATTTTCAGGAAGCTGCGCGAAATCTTTGCAGGCGATGGGAAAGGTAGGGGTAATGCTTTTTTGAATCTGCGGCAGAAGGTATTGGTCAAGCAGAGCAACGGTATCTGCCTGTAGCAACGCGGCACGTGCCAGCGTTTTCCGATAACCGGGAAACGCTTCTTCAAGCACTGGAAAGATTTTATGGCGGAGGAAATTGCGTTTGAATTCAATATTGATATTGCTGTCGTCGTCCACCCATTGCAACTCGTACTCATCGGCGTAACGCACCAGTTCCGAGCGCGGAATATGAAGCAACGGACGCCAGATCATGGCTGAAACGCCGGAACGTGATAGCGGTTGGCTTTGCGCCATCGCGGCCAAGCCATGCGGACCGGAGCCGCGCAGGAGTTGCAACATCAACGATTCGACTTGATCGTCCTGATGTTGGCCTAAAACGACGTAGCTGGCGTTGCTTTCTCGCGCCATCTCCAGCAATGCTTGATAACGGGCGTCGCGCGCTTCTTCTTCGAGGCTGGATTGCGTGCTGTTTGCCAACGACACGCGACGATGAAAAAACGGAATGTCCCGCGCCGCGCAAAAATCTTCGCAGAACGTCAGCCAGTCATCAGCGTGCGATGAAATGCCGTGATGCACGTGCGCCGTGCCCAGAAATGAAATATTTTCCTGCTCTTTTAACGCATGCAACGCATGAAGCAAGACAGTTGAATCCAACCCGCCGGAAAAGGCAACCAGTAATGATGCGGGTGTACGCAATTTCTGGATTGCATCAGCAACAGTATGATGAACAATGGATTCAGACATGGTGGAAACGCGAGTATTCAAGTAACCAATATTATGATGATTCCGAACAAAATCAAAAGGGCGCATGGAGCGCCCTTTTGATGTGAAGCTTCTTTTGATAGAGTCAAAGACGGAATTCTTGTTCGACATCGGCAATCTTGCGGCGCGCCAGCGCCAGATTGGCACGGGAACGGTCAAACACGGCGTAGAAAAACAGCCCCGGTTTGCTGGCGACGGGACGGATCGCGTGGTACTGTGTGCCGAGTGAAATCAGAATATCTTCAATCGCGTCAGCGAGGCCGAGATTTCTTATGGTTTTCAGTTTGGCGCGCACAATTTCCGTATTGCCTGCGGCGGCAATTTCGACATCCAGCCCTTGCCCCTGAGAACCGAGCAACATGCCGCTTGAGCTGTCTACCAACGCCGCGATCATCGCGCCGTCAATACTCATTAATTCGTTCAACGATTCATTCAAATTCATTATTATTTCCTCCTGAGCGGTCTTTCGATGCAGAGACCATGTTTTTTATCTTAAAACGTCTCTGATTTTCTGCGTACAATCGCGTATCTCCAGCAAAAGATTACCCAATACTACGCTCTTTGACGCGGCGGCGGCAAGCACGAAGGAGCCGGAGCGCACGTTAACGGTGCGTAAAACAACTTGTAGTTCTTTATAGTCGGCGATCACGACGGAAAAGGGCTCCGACGATTTGAGTTCAGCGCCGACAGCGTTGCCCAATGCCGCCATTGAGCTGGACATCGCGGCAAATTTTTCGGAAAGTTCCGGGTCTTCGTCGATCATTTTGCCTGACGCGGCGAGGTTGAAGCCGTCAACGCTTGCTAGCACAACCAGTTGAATCGCTTTCATGCTGCGACAGATGTCGTCCAGAGCTTTCTGGGTACGGATTTCCTGTAGTTTGGCACCGAGAAGTGAATCCATGAGCAATCAATTAATCAGGTATTGGTGTCGCGGTAGCTGTTTTCGGCAACTTCGACTTGGGTGAAGAGCGCGTCCAGCAGAAGCAGGACATCTTTTTTCTCGCGCACATCGACGGTGAATGTCGGAATCTTGAAATGATGATCTGCGAGTAGGTTGTTGTAATCGTCGAGCAACTCGCGTTTTTCTTCCGACAAGCGTCCGATGCCCAGCACGGCACGTCCAGTGGAAAGAATGCCGGAAAAAGCATCGAGAAAAATTTTCAGATCTGCAAATGGGTCAGGGCGAGACGCATCGGCGAGAAGGATCGCGCCCATCGCGCCATTTTCGAGCATCGGCCACATGAAACTGAAACGCTTCTGGCCGGGAATACCGTATAGACGCAGGCGATCGCCCGAGGGCAGGGTGATGCGGCCATAGTCGAGCGTGACGGTGGTTGAATCCTTGTCGAACGATTCGCGGTCGCTGTTGGTCACATCGGTGGAAATGGGCGGTATTTCGCTGACGGCCGTGATCGCCGTGGTTTTGCCGACACCCATGCTACCGACGAAAAGAAGCTTGTATTCGTTGATCATGCGCTTTTATTTCCTGCGCGAGCGATCAAGACCGAGAATCTTGCGCAGACCGCGGATGAAGGGGCTGAAACGTTTGGCTTCATATTGCGGTTCTTCCTCGGGCGTTTCATTCGGTATCGTTTTTTGCGTGTCGAGTTCCAGCCATCCGCACAGCCAACTTGCGCCCAGCAGGCAACACAAGTCTTTTTCGGCAATGCCGGTTTCGTTCATGAGCATGTCGATGCGGATACGCCGCCGCGCCAGCAATGCGGTCGCCAGCATTACGCCCGGGCGGTTGGTGAATTCGGAGAATACGCCGAAATCCGGCCAGCGCTTCAGATGAAGTTTGGCTTCCTGAGGCATGTCCAGTTTCTTCAGCGTTCTGCCGAAACAGCGCACGGTCAGCCACGCCAGCACTTCAAAATCCATTAATACGGCGGCGTCACCGGAACCGACGGGGATATCATCGCTTTTCTTGACGAATTGCCAGCGGAATCCGGCACGTCTGTCGCTTTTGTGACCGATGGCAAAGCGCGAAGAAACCATGATGCGCCCCAGTTCGGGGCTGATGCGTGCAATCCAGCCTGCACTGTCGAACAGGTCGATGAACTTTTGCCCGCCCAGCGGACTACGTAGGAGTTCAACCGCGCCGACGAGTTGACCAATGGTAGTGGCGGGTTGTCGGTAAAGCGCCGACACACGTTCCGACGCTGGCGTGGCGTTAGGCATGGGTGGCGGCTTCGCTGCTTTGCGCACGACCGATACGGTGGATGTTTCGGTAGGATCGAGCAGAGACGCATTTGATTGCAGCGAGGCTCTTGCCGTCAAATCTTCGACCAGCGATTGCGGCAATGACGACGCACGTTGCATCGCGGGTTCCGGTTGCGATGTTGGTGATGCGGTAGGCGGTATCGTTAACCGCGAGGAAAATCCGGTTGGTGCTGGTGTTTGCGCGGCAAAAGGCCACTGCTGTTCGAGTTGGTCAAACACTTCCAGCAATTCGGTCGAACGCAATGGATAACGGACGATAATAATATTGTTGCTGTGCGGCGGCGGAAATGAACCTTCGGGGCGCGCCAGCAAGATACGCAGTTCCGGCCGCCGTGCTTTGCTCGCCAATGCCAAAGCCGCGCCTGGTGTGGTAGCCAGAATGATGATGACGTTTGCCAGGTCAATATCTTCCTGAAACGACCAGTCGGTTTTTTTGCGACCGCTGATAATGCTGATCAGTGACTTGATGATCGAAAGCTCTCGTTCACTAAAGCCAAAGCAGGCAACATCAATCTTGGAATCGCTCATACCGCCTTTTCGTCATCATGCTCAGTCAAACGGGCATTCTAAAGCTTCCGCCTGCTTCTGTAAAATAATTTAGGAACCTACTGCTTGATTACTGCGCGCAAGCAATACGTGCCTTGTCGTGCTTGCACCCGTGACATGAATCGGCGATTCCTTCATCGCCGCTATTTCTTTTGCGGATACACTGCTTCGTAGTCTTTTAGCAACATTTCGAAGCCACCCAAATTGACGACGTTTTCGTAGCCGGCATTTTGAAGCATCTTTTGCGCCTGACCGGAACGATTGCCGCTGCGGCAATAAAGCGCGATGCGCTGCTTTTTGTCTTGGGTGACGGCGGGAATTTTTTCGACGATTTGCTGATATTCAATATTGATCGCGCCTTTGATGTGACCGCTTTGAAATTCCTGCGGCGTGCGCACATCAATGATTAGCGGCGTGTTTTGCGCATTTTGTCCGGCGGTAGCGGGTGTAGCAAAAGCAGTTGTTCCGGTCATCAGCAATAATAAAAAAACAGCGGTTTTCAAAACGGAAAAATATTTCATGGCGAACCTTCCTTTGATTTAACGATCCTGCCACAACGGCGCTTGCAGAAGCATAGCAGAAGTTTCTTCAAGACCGCTCACCGTGACGCCAATCAGCCGCAGAGGACGGTCGCCAACCTTGGTTTTTTGCAACAGCTCCTTGACCGCCGCCCAGATTTGCGCTTTATTCAATACTTGCTTGAAGGTTTTCGACCGCGTTGCCTGATCGAAATTATCGTATTTCACTTTGATGGTGACGGTGTGTGCCTGCCAGTTGCGCGCGGCAAGTTTGCTCATGATTTTATCGACCTGACGCGTCAATTCTTCGAGAATCGTTTCCATATCGGTCACGTCGTAGGCAAAAGTGATTTCGTGTCCCAGTGATTTGCGTTGGCGGTGTTGGCGCACCGGGCGCGGATCTTCGCCTTGCGCCAGTAATGCATACCAGTAACCGGCTTTGCCGAAATGAAAAACCAATGCGTTCTGACTCCATTTCAGCAAATCCGCACCGGTGTGAATACCGAGTTTTTTCATTTTGTTCTCGGTCGCTTTGCCGACGCCGTAAAACTGACCGACGGGAAGTTCGTGAACAAAATCCGCTCCGTCTTCCGGCTTGATCACGGTCAAGCCATCGGGCTTGTTCATGCCCGATGCGATTTTGGCGAGGAATTTGTTGTATGACACGCCCGCCGACGCGGTCAATCGCACCTCTTTGACAATCGCGGCTTTGATGGCGCGCGCGATGCGCGTGGCCGAACCCTGATAATGGATGCTGTCGCTGACGTCGAGATAGGCTTCGTCGAGCGAGAGCGGTTCGACGCAATCGGAGAAGCGGTGCAGAATATCCATGACCTGTCGCGACACATTGCGATAAACGTCAAAGCGTGGGCGAAGATATTCGGCAAACGGGCACAAACGATACGCTTGCGCGGCGGGCATTGCGGAATGGATGCCGTAACGTCGCGCTTCATAATTCGCGGTTGCCACAACGCCACGGCTGTTGGGTAGTCCGCCGACAATTACCGGTTTCCCATTGAGGCTCGGATCATCGCGCTCTTCGACCGACGCGTAGAAGGCATCCATGTCGATATGGATGACTTTGCGTGGGCGAGTGGTGGCGGTGTTCATGAAACGAAGTAAAATAGCAAACTTTCTCTATCGTCTATTGTAAACATTGCGAGGAATTCATGGTTTCCAAAAGGGACAGACTCAAATCATTCCGCATAAGGTTGCTGCAAAGGCGATGAAAAGCAAAAAATCATGATATTCAAAACCATGTTCAGTCGCATTTTTCGCGCACTGGCTTTTCTTTCGGTGCTGTTCATTCTCCCGGCGTATGCGGAAACGGCGGAAGAAGCGCTCGCTCGTTGCGCGCGCTTGGAAACGGAAGCGGAGCGGTTGCGATGTTATGACGAGGCCGCCGCGCTGTTTTCTGCGCCGAAAACGGGCGAAGGCGCGGGGAGCGATGTCGTTCTTCAGGGTGAGGAGAAAAATGTCATCGAGGTTGAGCCGATCGTGCTGCCCATTTCCGCCACTAAGGCGGAAATCGAAGTGCCGGAACCGGAAGCGGTATCGCGTTCATTGTTGGCGCGCGCTTGGGATCTGGATCGCAAGGATGCCGACGACAATTTCACGATTCGTCCGTATCTCGCCAATTATCTGTTGCCGGTGGTGCACCAATTTCGCCGCAACGTCGCGCCATCATCGCCAACGCAGTCGCCCAGCCTGCTGTACGGCGGCGACATGAAAAAAACCGAGGCGCATTTTCAGATTTCACTGAAAACGCGCGTGTGGAACGACGTACTGGGTACGCCGCTTGATCTCTGGCTCGGCTACACACAAAAGTCGTATTGGCAGGTTTACAACTCGGAATGGTCGTCGCCATTCCGCGAAAGCGATTACGAGCCGGAAGTGATGGCGACGCTTCCGGTGCACGCCAATCTGTTCGGCGTTCGCTTGCGCATGCTTGGTGCGGGTTTTGTCCACCAATCCAACGGACAGAGTGATCCGCTGTCGCGAAGCTGGAATCGCGCCTATCTGATGGCAGGTTTGGAACGCGGCGACTGGACGGCGATGCTGCGCGGCTGGTATCGCATCAAGGGCAGAACAAGCTCAGACGACAACCCAGACATCAACAAATACATGGGCTATGGCGATTTGTGGCTGCATTATCAGCTTGGCGAATATTCTTTGGCGGCAACGGGGCGACTTAACGCGGCAACAGGTTATGGCGCGGCGCAGCTTGATTTTACCTTCCCGATCAGCGGCTATTTGCAAGGTTATGTTCGCTACTTTGATGGCTACGGTGAAAATCTGCTTGACTACAATTACCACAATCGTTCAATCGGTGTAGGTGTTGTGTTTGGTGATTGGCGTCGACGCTGAGATTCATTACTGCGCGTGAGCAATACGGCGTTGGAATTTTCTTCAAAATGCTCATTTACATCTGCGTAAACTCCGTTTTTTCATCAAATTCCGCCTTGTCTTGCTCGCGCTCGCGACATGGATCAGAGTTTCGTGCGTTATCGATATTTCGCCGCTAGAATAAGACACAATATTTCACTATTCGATTATTGAACATGCCAGCATCCCCAACAATCCAATTAGCCGCTGAACTGGTCAAGCGCGCGTCGATCACACCGGACGATGCCGGTTGTCAAGCGCTGATTGCCGAACGATTGAGTGCCATCGGTTTTTCCTGCACATGGCTGAACAAGAATGGTGTGACCAATTTATGGGCGGTGCGCGGCAGCGATAAACCGTTGCTTTGCTTTGCGGGACACACCGACGTGGTGTCGCCGGGCGAGCGTGCGTTATGGGCGAGCGATCCGTTTGTACCAACAATCAGGGACGGTAAGTTGTACGGACGCGGCATTGCCGATATGAAAGGCGGTGTTGCTGCCTTTGTCGTGGCGTTGGAACGATTTGTGCGCGGTCACCCCGATCATTCCGGCAGCCTTGCGGTATTGTTGACTTCCGACGAAGAAGGCGACGCCATCGATGGCACGGTGCATGTCGTTGAAACATTGAAAGCGCGCGGCGAAGCGATTGATTTTTGCATCATCGGCGAGCCATCGTCGCACGATGTTCTGGGCGACACGCTGAAAAATGGGCGGCGCGGTAGCTTGAATGGTGAATTGATCATTCATGGCGTTCAGGGGCATATTGCTTATCCGCAGAGCGCAGAAAACCCGATTCATGTTTTAGCGCCGCTGTTGAACGAATTACTCGCCGTGGATTGGGATAATGGAAAAACCAATATCAACTTTCCGCCCACGTCGTTTCAATGCTCCAATGTTCACGCCGGAGAAGGCGCGACGAATGTGATTCCCGGTGCGCTGATGCTGCGTTTCAATTTTCGTTTCTCCACGGAGGTTTCGGCTGATTTGTTGAAACGGCGTGTTGCTGATCTGCTGGCGAAACACGACATTAAACACACGCTCAACTGGCAGCTTTCCGGCGAACCTTTTTTGACGCATCCGGGAATGTTGACGGAACAGGCTGTTGCTGCCGTCAAGGAAGTCACCGGCATAACGCCGCGCCTGTCATGCGAAGGCGGAACATCGGACGGTCGTTTCATCGCTCGCATTTGTCCGCAATTGATCGAACTGGGCGTAAGCAACGCGACCATTCATCAAGTGAATGAATGTGTTTTCGTTGATGAACTGAATAAACTGACACTTATTTACGAAAAGATGATCGAAGGTTTGTTGTACATGTCGCACAATGATTGCTGATTTCAAAGAAAGATAAAATAACGATGCAAGAGGAACTTTTGACGATTCGCGATTGGTTGCGCTGGGGGGTGACGCGGTTCAACGAGGCCAAACTTTTTTTCGGACACGGCAGCGACAATGCGTTCGACGAAGTCGCGTACTTGATCGCTCACGTCCTCGGTTTGCCGCTTGAACATCTCGATGCTTTCCTTGATGCGCGCCTGACAGACAGCGAAAAAAAACAAATACAGAAGTTTCTCGAACGGCGTATAGAGAAACGCATCCCGGCTGCCTATTTGACCAACGAAGCTTGGCTCGGTGATTTTCGTTTTTATGTCGATGAACGCGTAATCATTCCGCGCTCATTCCTTGCCGAACTTTATCCGGATGGGCTTGATCATTTTCAGCCCGATCATGATGCTGTACGTAGCGTGCTTGATTTGTGCACCGGCTCCGGCTGCCTTGCGATCATGTTGGCGTATGCTTATCCCAAAGCGGAGATCACCGCAGCCGATATCTCCACTGATGCGCTCGCTGTCGCGCAGAAAAACATTCGCGATTACGATCTGGCGGAACGCATTGATTTGATTCACAGCAATCTGATGGAAAAACTGCCGGAAGAAGAGCGTTATGACCTGATCGTGTCAAACCCGCCTTATGTCACCGATCGCGATCTTAATAGTTTGCCGCGTGAATATTGCCATGAACCACGTATTGCATTATCCGGCGGCGATGACGGTATGAAAATTGTGCGCTATTTGATCAAGAACGCGCGCAAATATCTCCATCCGCATGGCGTTTTGGTTGTCGAAGTCGGTTATAACCGCGAGTTTGCCGAAGACGCTTTTCCTGATTTGCCTTTCTTTTGGTTGGAAACGCATACATCAACAGACAGCGTTTTTGTGCTGCGGTATGAAGACCTGCCTGAGTAATCAACAGTTCTCGAATATTGAATTTATTTATGGCGCCTATAACTATTTGTTTATAAAGATATTTTTTAGAAAATGTCCGTAACTTTGCCGCCTTTTCGAAAAATAAAAGCTTATACTGAAAGCACTTGTAAAAACCAATAAAGGGGCAAACCATGAAAAATCAAGTCAGAGACACCAACCAAGTTATCAATCGCATGTCGACACCGACCGATCTGCATCAAGACGCGGTGCGCGACATCGAAAGCGCGTTAAACGGCGTTTTGGCCGATGTGTTCGCGCTGTACTTCAAAACCAAGAATTTCCACTGGCACGTCAGTGGTCCGCATTTCCGCGATTACCATCTGCTGCTGGATGAGCAAGCCGAGCAATTATTCGTGATGACAGATGAGCTCGCCGAGCGCGTTCGTAAAATAGGCGGAATGACGTTGCGCTCCATCGGCGATGTTTCGCGCCGTCAAAGAATCGCGGACAATGATGCGGACTATGTCGAGCCTGCCGACATGCTCGCCGAACTGCGCGACGATAACCTGACATTGCTTTCCAACCTGCGCACGGCGCACGATATTTGCGATGAACACCACGACATCGCCGCGGCGAGCCTGATCGAAAACTGGATCGACGAAACCGAAAAACGCGTGTGGTTTTTGTTTGAAGCGAGTCGGCAGGGTACGCAGGACGGGCACTAATCAACACATCTTAAAGAATCCTGATATTGTCGAAAAAAACGGAGCCAAGCGCTCCGTTTTTTATTCAATGTACTAAACGCACACTATTCTTCATCGTCATCGAATTGCGCCGAAGTGTATACCTCTTGAACATCGTCGAGCGACTCCAGCGCATCAATCAGCTTCTGCATTTTTTCCGCGTCTTCGCCAGTTAAATCCACGGCATTCGATGGAATCATGGAAACCTCGGCAAAGGAGGGCGTCAAGCCCGCAGCGATCAACGCATCTTTGATCGCGATAAACGCATAAGGGTCGGTTTGCACCTCGATGCTGCCATCGTCGCTGCTGACGACATCGTCCGCTCCGGCTTCAATCGCGACTTCCATCACTTTTTCTTCGTCAGCACCCGGTTCGAAAATGATCTGCCCGGCGTGTTTGAACATGAACGCCACCGAGCCATCGGTACCGAGATTGCCGCCAAATTTGGAAAAAGCATGACGAACATCAGCGACAGTGCGCGTGCGATTGTCGGTCAAGGTATCAACGATGACGGCAACACCGTTGGGACCGTAGCCTTCATAGCGGATTTCTTCATAATTCGCGCCGTCCAGTTCGCCCGCGCCGCGTTTGATGGCGCGTTCAATGGTGTCTTTGGGCATGTTCTGTCCAGTTGCCTTATCGACTGCCAGACGCAGGCGTGGATTAGCGGAAACATCGCTACCGCCGAGCTTGGCGGCGACGGTGATTTCCTTGATCAGACGCGTGAAAATGCGACCGCGCTTGGCGTCAGACGCGGCTTTCTTGTGTTTGATGTTTGCCCATTTACTGTGTCCTGCCATAACAAAACTCCAAAAAAATACTTTGATCGTTTCGATCGAAAAAACAATAAAAACAGTATGATACCGCAAAAGCGGCGCACATAAAAAACGCCGCAGTGCGGCGTTTTTTATGGAAGAAAAATTTTCAATAAAGAACAGCGGAAAAGCGACCAGTTTCTTTGCAACCAATATCACTTATTTTTTTGGTCGTGATCCATTCACCTTCGATGCCTTGTGTTGTGACAACGATGTTGGAAACATCGGCCTTGATGTCCCAAACGGTGTTTCCTGTCGTCATGTTTTGACAAATATACTTGGCATTATCAATTGCTGCGACACGTCCGCTGGCTTCAAGGATGCCTTTGAGATTACACACGACGTTTTCGTTTGGCAGCGTTGTTAAGATGAAAGTAGTAGTATTGCCATCTTTTTTGACAGTGACTCTCATCGCGTTGAAAACGGGCGCTTGACATGTATCGTAAGACACAAGGACTCCGCCGTAATATGTGCCGTTAATAGAATTTCCAGTCAAGCTTTGTCGAACGATTTCGCGTTGAACCGTTGTTCCGCCAACAACATATGAAATTTCAGCTTTGTTTGGCGCACTAGCAGTAAAAGTAAGTGTGCCAACTTCAGTGCTTTCAAGCTGATTCGGACTGAATGGCGTATTGGTCGGCAGGCTAACATGGCGATAAAGTTTGCCGGTGAATACGTCGTTTTTGCTGCCATCATGCTTCAGTTCGGCGGTAACCCAAGTTGGTTCGCCTGTTGTCGGATCGTAAATGAACAATGTGGCGAACATATAATCAAAGCTATTACCGCTTTGCACGATGTTGATGCCCCAGCCAGAGGTATCAGGGTCATACCAGATGTCGGTGAAATCGACATAGCTCCGAGCCGCCGCTGCCGAACCGATCATCAACAGTTGAGATAAGAGAACGATGGAAAGAGTCGAGAGGCATTTGTTTTTCATGATGTTATTCGCGGTGAATGAAACAGAAACACTCTAAGCGAGCAATTTGAGAAAAACAAGAAAAACGCAGCAACGTTTGCAAAAGTTACCGGTGAATGTGCCGATTGCACAACGCGGTCGGTTTGTGCGCGGTGATGAATCAGCGGTTTCCTCAATAAATGTGTCGCTTCAATTTCGCTTGATGCATGATGGTGACGGCGATTTCTTCGATGGATTTCGACGTGGTGTCAAGCATCGGAATGCGTTCGCGCGTCATCAGCGCTTCGGCGTCGCGTACTTCCTGACGACAGTTTTCGAGTGAGGCATAGTGGCTGTTGGGACGGCGTTCGCCGCGAATCTGGCTCAAACGGTAGGGATCGATGGTCAGCCCGAACAATTTGCTGCGCAGCGGACGAATAGTCGCCGGCAACTTGCGATCGGCAAAATCCTCCGGTGTCAGCGGGAAGTTGGCGGCGCGAATACCGAACTGCATGGCGAGATAGAGCGCGGTCGGCGTTTTGCCGCAACGGGAAACACCGACCAAGATGATTTCACCCTGCGCCAGATCGCGCGTTGTCGCGCCATCATCGTGTGACTGCGAAAAGTTGATCGCTTCCATGCGACGGAAGTAATCGTCGGCATTGTGCGTGCTGTGCGAACGTCCCGCCGCGTGCGCACTCTTCATACCCAGCTCTTTTTCCAATGGCGAGATGAACGCCTGAAAAAAATCGAGTGTTAATGCGTGGGCGTTTTCGCGAAAGATGCGGTTCATCGCTTCGTCAACGATGGAGAAGAAAACGATGGGTTTGCGTTGATTTTTATCGAAGTCTTTGTTGACTTTCTCAATTGCTCTGAGAAGGTCTTCATGACTTTGAATGAATGGAATCGTGATGCGCTTGAAGCGCACATCTTCAAATTGTGTCAGCAGGCTGTTGCCGAGAATTTCGACGGTGATGCCGGTACGGTCGGAAACGAAAAAAACGGTGCGTTGTTCCATGGGTGCGGATTATTTCAAGGCAATTTTCTGTTGCAGGATGGCTTCGCGCAGATGGTCGCGCCCGGCAAGTGTTTCCGCGCCGCGCAGACGATTCAGCGATTGTTCGGTCCAGCATGCGCCATCACTGCGGTAGGAACTGTAAAAGTTGCGCATGATTTCATCGTACACTTTGAGTCCGTTTTCGTGCGCCTCCTTGCTGTATTGTTCGCGGTGCAGCACGGTCGAGAACGGCAGACGCGGCTTGACGCGTGTTTCGTGTGTTGGGTCGGGAACGCCAACGCATAAGCCGACGATCGGGAACACGTGCTCGGGGAGTTTGAGTTCAGCGATGACTTTTTCGGGGTGATTGCGAATCGCTCCGACGAAAACGGCGCCCAAATCCATCGATTCAGCCGCGATCAGCGCGTTTTGTGCCGCCAACACGGCATCAATTGCAGCCATCAGAAAGGTGTCAAGATAATCAATACCTTCAAGCGGTTGCTGGCGTGCGGCGGCGGCATCCGCCAACAGCGCCATATCAGCGAGAAAAACCAGAAACAATGGCGCTCGTTTGATGAATTCCTGTTGTCCGGCGGCGTCCGCCAGCTTGGCTTTGCGCGCGCCGTCTTCCACTGCGACCACGCTCCACATTTGCAGGTTGGACGACGATGATGCCGATTGCGCGGCGATGACCAGCAGTTCCAGCGTATGAGGTGGCGGTGGTGCTTCCAGAAAGTGGCGTACCGAGCGATGCGCAAAAAGTGTTTCCAACGTTACGTTGATTTTGGGTAAGTGCGAAATGACTTCTTGCCCGTAGCGCGAGTTGATGAGAATGTGATGATCAGTTTGTTCCATTGCTTGGGGTTAGTGCATAAAGTATCAAGGTTAACGCCATCGTGCTGCCAAAGCAAATCATGTTTCAGCGGCGAGCGTGTTGGAAAAATAATGGCAGATAGCGGACGCCATGTGCGGTGCTGCGCGATTCTACCAGTGCAATGGTATCGGCACGCCATGTGATTGCGGGAATGGCGCGGTGTTCATCGGCAAGCGGCTGCGAATACTTGCGTGCCAGCGTCACATGCAGGGCGAACGGGCGGTCCTCCGGCATGAAGCCACACAACGCGAGCCTTTCGTTCAAATTCTGTACCAGCGCGGGCAACGCATCGGGCATGGTTTGACATCCCGCCCACAACACGCGCGGTTTTTTCCGCCATCCGAGCGTATCCAGTGTCAATGTAAACGGGGCAAAATCCAGCGCGCGAATGATTTGCGCGTAACGTTGTTCTTGATGTTGTGGTGTTGTGCCGAAAAATATCAGCGTGGCGTGGAGGTTGTCGGCAATAACCGGCGTGCCACAGGAAATACGGGATTGAAGTGATTGCAATTGCTGCCGCACATCGGATGGCGGCCATAATGCCACGAAAAGCCTTTTTGTTGATTGGGGCGTTTTAGACATCCAAGATGGCGTGCGTGATGGAAAGTTTGCAATCTTTCATGAAGAGCCTGATTAACTGGTTGGTGCGTTCAATCTGTAAGGGATTCCAATATTGCTGAAGTTCTTTCTTGGAAGCCCAAATTGAATGGATATAGTAAACGTTGGGGATATTTTCGCAATCAAGGATGGAATAATCCAAGCACCCGGGCTGTTTTCGCGCATATTGTGCAAGATTATAAAGGGACTCTTTGAAAGAGGAGTCTTGTTTGATCTCCTCGGATTTAAGCGTGCATTTTCCGAGAACATGGGTTTCGTTTGTCATGGTCGTACAGTATGTGAATAGTCGCTGTCGATAAGGTTGAAAAAAACCTTGAAAAGTTCGACTGTTTCGGTAACAGGAAGCGGAACCGACGCGACGGTTATGACAAAAGAAGTGGTGCCGGTGAAAGGATATTAGGGTAGCGCTATAACAAGCGCCGTAGCAATTCGTGGGTGCTGGGTGGTCTCGTTATCCTCTCCAGCGCCAAATATCGCTTGCCAACCAGCGCAAGGATTCGCGCTTTTTTCCGGCGCTCAGGTTGATATGATACCTCGGAAAACCCGGGCGCTTGGAAATATCTTTGACGAACGTCGAATAACTCACGCCGAAGTATTCCGCGCACTCGTGAGCGTCCAGAAGTCGTTTGTCTGGCGGTATCTTGTGCGTCGCCGTTGCTGTTTTGATGATCGTGTCTGCGATTGCTGTGATGTTTGTCATGTTTTTATTCCTGCGTGTTGCAGCAAGTCATTTCGTTCAATATTCGGCGACAGCCATAGCACCTCAGTTCTGATGCCAGTGCCACGTCCTGCGGCAATGCGTGATTGTGTTTCAATTCGCTGCCAGTGTTTCAGTGCATCTTCGTACATCGGGTGCGGGTAGCCGGATAGCACAACCATTCCCTGCATGTTGCGCAGGTTGTCGAGCAATTGCACATGATCATCGTCCGTCATTTCATGTCGATAACACGCTCCGCCCATCTTTCGCGTGCTGTGTACGTAAGGTGGATCGACGAAAAAAAGAGTATCAGGCGAATCGTGATTGCTGAGCACTTTGATTGCGTCGCGATTTTCGATGATCACGCCTTTTAGTCTCTGCCCAATTCCGGCCAGTGCTTCCGGCACTCGTGCCCAGACTTGAGCAACAGTGCCATATTCTCGTTGTGCGTCCATGCGGAATCCGGTCGTGCCTTTTGTTGCGCCAGCAGATCCAAAGCCCATTTCGGCGCGGATCAATAACCGCCGTGCTCGCTCGACTGGTTCTTGCGATTCTTCCCACGCTGCGACAAATTCATCGCGCGAATATGGTGTAAATACAATTTGCTCTATAAGTTTTTTGCGCATCGCATCGTCACGCATCACGCGGAATAGGTTTACAACGTCGCCGTCGAGGTCGTTGTAAACCTCTCCTGAACTACGCGGTTTTCGCAATAAAACTCCTGCGGCGCCTCCGAACGGCTCAACGTACACACGGTGCTGCGGAAAGTGCGAAATGATCCACGGGGCGAGTCGAAACTTGCCGCCGTGGTAGCGCATTAGTGGGCGAGTGATCATTCGCTCCCTTCCGGCACTCTACGCACGGCACGGGCGCGCAACTCGTCGTTCTCGTGACCGTAGTCCTGATAGCCGTTGGCGAACTTCTGATACCAAGCGAAGCTGGCGTCGGAAGCGCTCTCTTCGCGCGTCCAGTACCATTCTTTTTTAAACTCAGAATTTAATGTTGCGAACAACAGAGCGCTTTCCACGCGATTTGGTAACTCGCCATTTTGTTTGAGCGCCCAGTCTTTGGCGTCTTCCCAATCGACGGATTCAGCTTCGCCCGGCAGCAAAATCAGGTGATAGCTGCCGTATTCGCCCGGCGTGATGATTGTTCCGACGTAAATCTCACCGGGCGCGAGATCGATTCGGTTGCCCTGATATACGAACGATGGCGTTTGCTGTTCAAGCTTCGCAATCATCGCCGCGATTTCGGTTTGTTTTTCCTTGACTTGTGCAAGTGTGATAGTGGTCATGATGGCCTCAAATTATTAAATGATTAAATTGGCAATCTGCGGACGGCACGGGCGCGAGAATGCTGAGTGTAATATCTGAAAAAGCTCCCACTTTCGTGGTGCGGGTGGAATGATTGTGCTAGCGCGGAATCACTGTATACTTCGTTAGTCCAATAGATAGTTTTGGGATGGAACATATTACGATGAGTCATGTGCAACAGAGCCATTTCGGCACGATTTGGAAGATCACCGCCAATGCTCTCTGCCCAAGCACATTGAGAAAACCATGTCGTTGCTTCGTTATCTCCTGGCAACAGGATGATATGATACGCATCGCCGTTTTTATCGCCGACGCAGCCGATATAAGTTTCACCTTCGTTGAGTGGTGGTAGTTTCATTCTTCGCTCTCTTTCTGCGCTGCAGCGAGCATTGCGCGGTAAACGTCTCGCAAATCGCCGCCATCTTTTAGCGCGGTTTCGGTTGCATCAACAACCATTTTGGCGGTCGGCTCTACTGGCACAAGCGCGTAGCCTTCGGGGAGGTGAGGTTGCGTTTCTCTTCTATTCCATATTGCTGCTAGCTGTTTCTTTTTATTTTCTATTTCTTTCGTTGCTAAGGCGATGGACATGTTTGGCATTTCGACGCGCATTTGTGCTAGGCAAGAAGGGCAACTAACAACAACATAAAATCCAATAGATAGATTTGTTGTGTCTTCTACGATTACGTTCGCACTTCCACCACAAAACGGACACGGCAATAGTTTTTCAGTCATACATACTCCAATTCAAAGTGGTATGTTCCAAAATGGAAACAACCACTTCGTTAAGCCGCTTCCTGTTCCTGATCCGCGTCGTTCTCCGGTGCTGGTAACGCATCACACTCAACGTCGATTGCATCCATACCGCCGCCGTCGTTGTCGTGATATTCGTGCCCGAGGTCGGCTTCGCGCTGATCTGGCTCGCCTTTGATTTTGCTCATGCCCGCTGTGTTGTCGGCTGCATCGGCGACTACCAGCAGACAGGCCTTACCCTGCGCGTCGAATAGGTTGTATCGGTCGGCGCTGCCTTTGCTCACTACGAACGTCGCTTTGATGTTGTCTTTGATCGTGACGCTTTCGAGATCACCGACGACAACCGCGCGTCCTTGGCTATTGATCAGATGCACCGCCATCTTGACATTGGCTTCTACGCGCTGGCGCAACCGGTCGATAATATCGTCCTGCTTTTTCTGGTTCAGCTTTTGCCAAACGTCCGGCATGAGTTTTATCTCTTGCAACACTGCGCCGAGCAGGTCTTTGCCGATGGTGTCAGCGGTCATGCTCAACACTTTCTTGAGTTCGTCGCTCTGGTCTGGCTGGTTGTTCTCTGGTTGTTTCTTCGACATGATTACTCCTTGTTTGCGTTAGTGAGTTCTTTTGCCTTCGCAGACAAAAGCTCGTTGAGCTCGTTGCGCTGCTTCTCGTCGGCTACGTCTTTCATCAGTCCGCGCGCGAAGTCGAGATCGTCGAAGGTTTTGGCTTTGTTGATTTCTTCGGCCACTTCGGCGTAGGTGGGGGCGACAGAATCTTTCGGTTGCGCGGGTTCTTCTTGTTGCGCTGGTTCGTCGTCCACTTCGGAAAACTCGCCGGTAATCACGCTCGCGTTGTCCTGCGACAATCCTGCGTCGGCGCGTTCGTCTGCGATAACTGCTCTGGTCATTTCGATTGATGCCGGCAGGTACTTGAACAGACGGCGGATGACGGTTTTCTTAGCCATTTCCTCGTAATACTTTTGCCACGGAGAATCTGAACGGCTTGCTGACATACTGGTTGCTTTGACTTTGTCGATGTCTGCTTTGCTCATCACGTCGAACTGCACGCCGCCGCCTTGTAGATTAGCTACTGCGTAAACATGCGTGATGCTGCCGCGCTCGCCGTCTGCCGGAACGTGCTTGATGGTTTCGTGCAACCCGAATTCGTAATGGAATTCGTCGTGCTCGTGGGCTGTGCGCGCCGACAAGCTGATGATCTGACCGGATCGGCGGGCGAGGTCGATCATGCCGCGATAACCAACGATGAATTGCACCTCTGTGATGTTCTTCTTGCGGTTCTCGAACGGAATCAGGTAAGCGTGTCCAAGCGCTCCGCCCGGCTCAAGCCCAAGCTGTGCGCATTGCATGATTGCGCCGAGAAAAGAAGTTTTGTCGCAGATTGCCAGCTTCGGAACTTTCCTGATTTCCGTTGTGGCAATACGCGCCAGCCTGTCGGCGGTCATGTGCTTCGGCATCGCCAATTCAAGCTGTTGCTTGATCTTCGGATCAGCCATCAATCCGGCAAGCGTTTGGTCTTTCGCTTTTGTGACCTTGCCTGTTGCGGCGGCTTTCAATTCTTTTGTGCTCATAATAGGTTCCTCTTTATTTGATTCTGAATATTCTGCACGGAGACTCTTCTTTGAATTGTTCGAAAAGATCGGGGAACGCTCGTGCAAATTTTCCTTGATTGAATCTTTTTGGATTTTGAGTTTTCCACGTTGCAATCGGATTGCCGTCGATTGTTAGCGCGGCGTTGTCTTGCATGTACATCTTGATCGCAGACTCAACTTCTTCAATCTGCACACCAATTTCCTTGGCACGATACTTGAGATCGCGAAGCATGTTGTATTGCTCAATGGTCTTTCCATCCGCCTCGATTGATGATCCTGAATCTTTCCCAAACATCAACAGCACGTCGGAAACGCTGGTCATCGGCGGTGGAGTGCGTGTTTTGATGCGTTCCCAAAACTCGATCTCTTTCTCGCGGATAGCTGCAATGGTTTCATCGTCGCGCTCTACGCGGTACACACGGAAGTCATCAGCGCCGATCAGTACGCCGAAAATGCAAACCGCTTTGCCGGTGACCATAAGCCCGTGCATTGCCTGAGCGGTGTAATGCACCGGCACTTCGTCGGTCTGCTCCTCGCCCCATTCCTGCGCCTTGAAGGGCGATACGGTTTTGATCTCAATGTTCTCGCCGCTTGCCGCCTCTGCGTCGATCTCTGCCGCGAGAAACGGTAACTCTGTATCAATGTAGCGATTGTTTCGCCCTATGATTTCAAGCCCTGTTTCCTCGGCGAGCATGTCGATAACGTATGGCTCCATTCGCTTTCCGCGCTGGAAAATCTTTTGCTTTGCCGGATCAACTTCGACGCGCGGTTGTATCTTATCCAGAAAAACTTCGAGCGGTGTTTTCCACGGCGAGATACCGAGAATTGCCGCTGTGTCGCTGCCACCTAAAAACTTGGTGCGATCTGCGATTGCGACTTCGGTCATTGCTTGCCCCTATAAGCCAAGTATTTGATGAAAACGTCTTGACCGTTCATGATCCATCTTTCTCCGCGCACGCATCATCAATGACGAGCTTGCCGTCGTGTGCAGCGCGCGCAATGTCGTCTGCTGTCGCGGGGCGCGGCTGCTCGAATGTGAGGCGCGCTACATAAGCGAGCGCTTGTTGTCGTGTGTTCGCTCTGACGTAGTGTTTCCAGCCTGTTTTCGTTTCAGTAATAATGTAAATTCGTTGTTTCATGGTTTTCCTCAGTTGAGATTAAAAAGAATCGTCACGACACCTGCGCCGATTACTGCCGCAAGTGCGTAGCGTGTGAATGCGTCGAGTGCCGATTGCCGCTCCTGTTGCTTGTTGAGATCAGCAATCTGCAAAGTGTGTTGGGCGTATTTCATTCTGCGACCTCTGCCGTTTCTTTATCGACCCAATGACCACTGACCAAGTTATTAGGTTTCGTTTTCGCGGATACTTTCGCTGCAACCGACCAGCGCGATAATCTGATATGCAGTCCTGCGTAGATACCAAAATCGTCGCCTGCCTCGATGCCGTCGCCTGCCTCGATGCCGCAGCCTGCCTCGATGCCCAAGCCTGCCTTGATGCCCCAGCCTGCCTCGATGCCGCTGCCTGCCTCGATGCCCAAGCCTGCCTTGATGCCCCAGCCTGCCTTGATGCCCCAGCCTGCCTTGATGCCGTCGCCTGCCTCGATGCCGTCGCCTGCCTTGATGCCGTCGCCTGCCTCGATGCCGCAGCCTGCCTCGATGCCCAAGCCTGCCTTGATGCCGCAGCCTGCCTCGATGCCCAAGCCTGCCTTGATGCCCCAGCCTGCCTCG
>DAISYG010000018.1:28090-30993 GCA_036825435.1 Casimicrobiaceae bacterium
CGCAGCCTGCCTCGATGCCCAAGCCTGCCTTGATGCCCCAGCCTGCCTCGATGCCCAAGCCTGCCTTGATGCCGCAGCCTGCCTCGATGCCGCAGCCTGCCTCGATGCCCAAGCCTGCCGAAACGTGGAGGTCAACACGGATTGATCCGCTGACGATTATTTCCCCGGCGAAAAATACTGCTGGCGCTATTAGGTCTCCGTCAATTTTGAGCACCGCCGTTTTATCTGCGCCCGCGTTATTGAGCAACCATTGCGCATCCGAATATCTTTCTTCGGCGACGAGCGCATCGAGGATTTCCTGATACTCGCCTTCGCCGCTTGGGTAGTGTTCGATGAACCACTTATAGCCATCGGTGCAGGCTTCCCACACCTTGAGTTGTTCTTTCGTAATTTTCACGATCTACCTTTCGATAAAATCCACGCTGCACGGGCGCGGTATCCGTTGAGCCAGAATGCGAGAAAGATGCGGATGCGGTTCATAATCCTTGTTCCTCAGCCAATAACGCCGCTAGATCAAGCATAACTAGTCGTGATGTTTGAGCTTCTTTAGTTTTACAATCGCCGAACCATGGCTGTCCTCTTCCTTTTTTTGAATCTTTTCCAAACCACTCCCAAAGAAAATCAACCACCTCTTCAAAGCCGCGACAAGACACACTCCGCAATCTCATAGCTCTGTACACTGCGTCGCACGCGCAAAGGGTCTGATGTGTTAGATATATTTTTGACTCAAACGCCTGTTCGCGCTTTCCTGGCATCTTCAGTAACGGTCGCGCGTCGCGCAGTATCTTGCTGATCTTCATGCTGCCTCCCTGTCGCTGTAAGCGATGTCGGCTGCTGCCGCTGCCGCATCGCCGCTGTCTGGATCGTAGATGCCGTCCGCTGCGAGGCGCTCTCTGGCTTTCTGTTCCGCTGCGTATTCGCATCCTTCCGTTTCCATTTCAGCGACGATCATCATTTCTTTGTGGCGGTCGAACTCGGCAAAGATTTCTGCCATTGCTTCTGCGTCGCTGTTAAACGCCGACAGAACGCGCTTGTACAGGCAGATGATGTCTGTGTCGTCCACGTTCTCAAGCAGCTCGTCATCGGCGTCGTGGATACGCTCTTCGACGATTTCCTCAGCGGTTTCGCGCAGCACGCTCTGAGTTTTCTCAGCGAGCTTCTGTGCGTATTCGTCGCGGCGCTCATCTTCTGGTGGTGAAACTGGTTGCTGCCTCATGGTTGTCTCCTGTCTTGGGAGGGGATGTGGAGAATATTACCAAACAGTAAAGATAATTGTCAATACCTTTCGGTAATATTTTTGATAAAATGCCTGAAACTGCGCACTGGCGCGAATGGAGAGAAGATGAAAACTTGGCTAATTGCGATAACAGCGGAAGATGGAGACCGGCTTGAGTTTAGCGTCAAGGCCGACAAGATCAGTGATAATGTTTCAATCCACGCGCTCGTGAAGAGCGCGACCTTTGCACGGCGAGGCGAATGCAAGGCAGGGGATGAAGAAAACGATAGAGATGAAATGCTTCATTGCAACCTAATCAATGAATACTTTATCGTCAATCGAAAGATAAGTCACACGGTTAACGTTTTCAGAATATATGCACTGAGCACTAACAAAAACGTCTAATCCCATTCTATTTTTTGTCTGTATTTGTTTTTCATTCGTCCATCCAAAAGAATAGTCTTCACCAATAACGAAAGGTTTTACATGGGGAATGCTCGTTTTTGAAGGAGCGACAACGTATCTCTTTATGGCTTTCTGACACTGTGTTGACGCCTCTGCATATTTTCCTATTTCTTTTGATTTATCGCATTGCGATACGATAAACAAAGCGATTAACAAAGCTCCAATAATCTTAAAAACGGGGTGCGTTTTTGCAATCTCACTTTTAAGAGATCCATCGCCGTCTGTTATTGTTTTTTGATTATTGTTTTGTCTAGTTTGTTGTTGTGTTTTTTTATTTTCACTAGCTTGTACCAAAAGAATTTTATAAGTGTTGATGTCTGTTTCAGCAATGAATGAGCGACCATCAGTAAGTTTGCACTCGAAGGGAACTAATCCGCGCGTCGATCCTTCAACTTTTTTAACTGTGACAGAAGCAATATCTTTAACACCGATTTCTTCGCGTAGATTGTATACGTCTTTCTTTAATAGGATTAATTTTTTTCCATCGAAAGAATTATCATCGCCGATTTTGAAATCACCTGAAAGAATTTTTATCATGTTACAGCCTATTGTCGTTCCACTTGGCGCGACCAATAATGGTAAAGCTGTCGTCACGAGGGAAAACCATGTCTGGGTAAGTCACCTTATCCGGATTGTCTGACCTTATTAGCCATTCTGTTTTATTGGTGGCTGGATAATATTCTTTAACCAGCCGCTTGATCAAACATGCTCCTTCATGATCAAGAATGAGGTAAACGCCGCCATTGGCTAGTCTTTTATCACTCGTATCGATAAGGACGGCTCTATTGTTTTTTATGGTTGGCGACATACTTTCGCCTTCTGACGTGATTATTCGCGCACTTTCAGGTGATACGCCAATGTGCCGAAGATATGAGATCTTGAAAACAAGCCCGCCTTTCACTGAAATATGCTCAACGAACCGACCATTACCACAACCGCCCTCAACGTTTAATTGAGGAACAATCTCAAAATCATCGTCACTCGGTTCTTGTGGTGGTGAATTGTCATCGTCAAGCCACATGAATGGCATGCCGCCTTGCGTCTCAAGAGACCGTGCTTTTTTTTCTCCGAACGATTTTTTCCCGGAAAGTATTGCCGACAACTCACCTTGGTTCATCGGCTTTTTGCTGCGCTTGCTGGCGTCATCAATAAAAGCGGATTGAGACCTATCAAAATTCTCATCAATCCACATCCGTAGACGCTTTCTTCGATGCTCTGCTGT
>DAISYG010000019.1:0-30493 GCA_036825435.1 Casimicrobiaceae bacterium
ACACCGGCTTTTTTAATTGACTTTCTATCCTCTTCCTGTGACTTTTCCGATCACTTTTTGAGTTGCAACATTTGTTGCAGTAGATGCGGCTTTTCCTCCGGCAGCTCCAGCTTCCTTGCTACCATTACCAAAAGCGTTCGCCATGCCGCTCCCAACTTGCACTCCCGCCCAACTCATCATAGTAAAAAAAACCACTGGCAACACAATAAACAACGCTCCCATCACAAACTCCATAACAGCCGAGGTAACGGTTGCGTCGTTAGCAAACATTGTTGGCAATGAGAGTAAGGCCCTGTATTGAATCCCCACATCTCCATAGAGAGCTGTAAGCATTGAAGAATCAATCCATCTTGCCAACTCCCACCAGAAAGTACACATGTGTAAGGCAAACAAGCCGAATGTGACGGCCATGAGCGTTTTAAGCCCATAAGTACCTATAACCAGCAATAAAGGCAAACAGATCACGATGGCCATTAATAAAAACGCCTGAATCATCGGCAAAGAAGTTTTAACGGCATTCATTTTTGGAAAGAACGAGAACCCTTCTAGTCCAAGCCCCAGATTGGTTGCAACGTTGGTAATTGTGTTGCCACTCTCATTTCTTGAACTGTATCCATATTCTTGGTAAATTTGTCCAGGCCGCATCGTCCTTTGTTGTTGTTCTGGACTTATGAGTTTGCGAATTGCTGCGTCAGTTACTTCAGCGTTGCTATAGCCACTTAACCAACCCTGGAATCGAGTGAGAAGACTTGGTTCTATACTGTCCACCAGCTTGGTTCTAAGACTATTATTCCACCATTCGGTACATGTCGGATAACCGCTGCCATTGGCTGGTCTTCCAAGACCAGCGTCTCTTGTGTTGTTATACGGGAATTCAGATCGAGGTTTGTGGCTACGGAGGGTATCGTAATAACCTGCTTCGGTCAAAAAATATTTTGATCCAATCCAGCCTGTATCATGGTCTTCTTGTTTGTTAATGTCCGGCATATTGAGATTCAGGCGATAACGCGCTGCTCCATAACAATCATGCGAGAAGTCGGCAACTTCTTGCAGCAAGACTTTATCGTTAATACGCGCCTCATCAAGCTCCAGCATCATCTGTCGCACGTCAGGAGAACATGGTATGGCCGCGACACTAGCGGACGTGACACCTTTACTGAGGGCGTGCATCAAAGCCCACCAGATCGGAATGCTGGCAGTCTTACCCCCTACGCTAGATTCAAACGTCGCACCCCAACCAGTCTGCGCTGGATCTGCAACGCTAACACCGCATCGAGCACTTGCCTGTTTATCAAAATGAATCTGAGAAAGCGATACGGGGATGGCTGGAATACATGCGAAGGTTATCACCAATAGAGCAACGTAAATCCGGTTTTCTACGCGGAGCATCGATAGATAACCTTTATTGCCTTCGTCAGCTCCCTCCGAACGTGCCTGGATAAATTCCTGAATGATGATAGCTGCTATAGGAATAATGGCAACGCCGGTATCTACCAAAGTTGACCAGATTCCATTGTTGACCACCCATCCTAAAAGTGTCAGGTAGTATTCAAGATAACTATTCGTAGAAAGCATAACTTATCCCCCAAACAGTTTCGGGACTTCAATCATCGCAATAATGATTACGCTTACGATCCCGATCCGCTTTGTTCTTTCAAGACCTTCCTTATTATTTTTTTCTTGATGTAGACGATATGTCTTTGACCAGATAACCGCCCCAACAGAATAGATACACAGGCGTAGAAAAAAAAGATACGGAGCAGCGTTTTTTAACGCCACTTTCCAATTCTCCATACCGCCGGTCGCCAAAGTTCCTACTGACATAATCAAAATCGCGGTGATGAACATCAGAGCGATAAGCCCTGAAAGCGTCATCACAGAAGCCTTTAGAATACGTTTAAGTTTAAGTGTCATGGCGTCGTAGCCCTATCAACTCGGATCACTCGATCCCGATCAGAATCTTGAGATTCGATAAGTTTGGACTGTTCGTATGCTGCGGCTTGTCTCCGAAGAACAGCACTTGCTGTGTTGTTGGCTAAGGCCGTCCGCACTTGCATTTCCGTTTGGATCGAATTGATTTCAGCGGTGAGTGAGTCTAGATTCTTCTGAATAGTTTCTTGCACCGGTTTGGTTTGCTCTATGTAAGGGTTGCGCGAACCAGAAATAATGACGCGCTGCAACAGTAAGGCTCGTTCAAGTACCGATGACATTGCTAACTCAGAGGCTAAACGCCTCGACAATACGATTTGGTCTGGATCTTCTCGTAGCGCTTCAATAACACGACGCGACACAGGAAGCATCCCGCTACTAACTTTACTAAGGTTGTCAGTTGTAAGCTGCTGCGTCCCTGAGATAAGTTCTTCAAGATTTTTTAGCCTCGTTTCAAACTCTTCCTCAATAACCGGTGTCAATCCAACACCAGGCGTTGTGTTGATTGGCTCACAATTCTGGCAAGTTCGCACATTGCTTTCGCCTAATATCTTTACTGCAAAGTCAGTTGCGTCTTTGGGAGAAGCCCAAGCTGTACACACCGCACCACCATCACAGCTTGAACCTGTGACAGCCGCAGTGCTTGTTGCATTTCGGCGGTGCAATGAGTTATAGCCAGCTCTAACAACATCTTCGGTCGCCTTAATTGCATCCTGGCCAGACCCACCTTTTCGACTCCCGTCTAGCCAAGCGATACCAATTTCACCTTTGTTCTGCTCTACTTGCGTAGTTGTTGAAACAGCATCTACGCTTCCAGATCGAGTCAATATCTGCATATATTGGCCTGTCGAAAGCTCGCCCCACTCGCTTGATGAAGACACATTGACCATTTTCTCTGCGAGCGCTTCGCATGTGAGTTTGCTTCGATCAAAATCAATCCGTGCTTGCAGGATTCCATTTGAAAGGAGTTCATACAACCCTGGGTTCGCTCGCTGAATAATCAGAGCAGGTAGGCTCGCAACAACGCCGGTCGCGGCTGAAATGATGCTCCCCATGATGTTCTGGAAGCCTTGCACAGCACCATTGAGTTGATTAGTAATCGTGGTTTGCAAATCGAAGTTTCCACACATCAAATTAGAATCCCACGACACCCCAACGCCGTAACTATTCGGTCGCAGTCTTGATGATGCTCCCCCAACGACGCTACCGCCCCCGATTGAGTACAGCACTCTGTCGTCTATTAGCTCGCCTGATGTTGTAATTCGATAATCATCAGCAGCAAAGACCAACGCACTCTGGCACCACACAAGAGCGAGAATTGCTACCCAAGAAGTGATTTTCATCAAAAGCTTATTTTTTGTTCTCATCGTAAACCTCAACAAAATGGTGAAGGGGTGTGAAATATCAGACGACGGCCAACGCGAAGGCAACAACAATATGGACGCCAGAGCGCCCAGGCATAACCTTCACGGGTTTCGGTCTGTGCCGTAAACTCAGTCGGGAATGTTGTGCAAACAGGCATGGGGTTTGGCCACAGTTCTTGCCATTTGTGATTAAAAGGATTGCCTTCCATAACAGGTCCGGGTGGCCAATAACCGGCACGGGGAATCCCTCGGGTGGGAACGTACACATGAGGAGAGCCGATGTTGCTGGTAATATCCGCACCGCGCTGCGCCATAACTGCTGACGCTTTACGTCCGTCCGGCTGTGTTAAAAAACCCTGCCTGGGAAAAACGTTGCCCCAATTCGTGAGGAAAAGCATGTTCGAAACTTCTCGCATACCTGGTATGTACGAAGCTGGATAAATAAGCTCGGTTAGCCCCCAACGCCATGCTACAGCGTCCAGGGTACTCACAAAGTAAGGCACATAAGGGATGGTGGCGCGTGAGCACATCAGCCCAGGCACAATGTCGGAAATACTGCCAGGGTGACCGACAACATCAACGTTTCTGAATGTTTGCTGGTTTTCTCGTCGATCAGATGGGGTGAACATGGTTCCCATCCCGCCAGCAACGCCAGGAATGGGAACGCCATACGGTGCCACCTCAAGCCAAGGATTTAGTCCTGTGTTGGCGTAGCTCGATACCACGCTTTCCGGATTGAAATGAGAAACTTTTATACTTGTCGAAGTCCAACAGATTGGGCCAACGCATGTTAGCCAGATACAAATCCCCGTAATTTTGTATTCCATGCACTGCGGTGAAAGAGTCAACGGAATAATCTGCGCGGATGTGAGTTGTGCCGAGGCAGATGCCGGTATTACCAACATTGCTGCGCACAGAACTGTAATGAAGAAAGATTTAATTTTTTTCATTGGATCACCTCGTGGGCAACTGATAACTCGGTGTTGTTATGGTGTTTCCTCCTTGCCCACCGGCGCTTGCACGATGTCGATTGATCGAAGCAATCGCTTCACGCACGTCGGGCTGGCCGTACACGACATACTTTTCTTCAACAACGACTGCCGGTAGCTTCTTGATCCCTAGCTGCCAGGCGTCCACAGCGCCCATATGCGCGTCTAAAAGCTGTTGTTGTAGCACTTGTCCTTCCGGCGAGCTTAAGCGTGCTAAAACGGCTTGTTCTGCCTCGTCCATGTTGCTCGGCAGGTTTGCCGATAACTGTTTATTGAGAGTCTCCGGCAGATCGAGCAGAATGACCTGCGCGGCACCGACGTTTGTCACCGGAGTAGCCGAATCGGTGAAAACCTTGACTTGCTGCGCAGCCGCCACTACCGGAAAACCAACAAGAATGAACAATAAAGACATCAATCTATGTCGTAGCATGAGCAATAATCTCCTTTGGTTGCCAATGTCCTGAGAAAACATTATTCTTGTTTTCTAAACTGTTATTCAAAGGGCATTTTTTGTGAGAATACGAAGAGCTTTTTGTGAGGAACTTGGTCGATCGGTAAGCGCCGATGAAGCACGGCGCGAATACCTTTCTTTGGAAACCCGTCCGAAAGAATTTCACTTTTTTTGTGATTCCGATGTTTGTTTCGAAAATGGTGTTGAAGTGGTAGGCGTGAATTATCGAGTTGCTGCTGCTGACACTCCGAAATTCAAAATTACCCATTTTCGAGAACATCCTCGCCAAAAACATCATCCTGATTGTTACTACCATACCGAAAACAAGAGAGTGTCCAATAGCTTGATTTCTGAAGAGGGCGAAAATAGGCGTCGCCTTTCCAGAAAACTGGTTAGTGATCTTGTAGATGTTTTTGATCCCCGACCAAAGGCTGGGAGAAAAAGTGGGGAATCCAGTGCACATAGCCCTCATCCTGCCATTACTGAAGAAAATGCCTTGAGACAAGATTCTCCAAACGATAACAATGACAAAAGAACAATCAGGACTTCTCATCTCGATAGGCTCGTTGATACTTTCCTCGAAGCTAAAAATAAACTGCCCTACAAAGAATTTTCCGAGTTGAGTGTGCATATAGTAGGTGTAGGTAAAACCACTTTGGCTCAATACTTTAGGCATATAAACAGAGCTACCCTTGATGGAGCAAAACAGGTATATTTTGGCGGCGCCTGGCTCGGAAAAAAAAGATATGGGATAGGTTTCAAAATGTTTTTTATTGACAAAATAAATGATCTTCCTGTTTCTCTTTATATTTCCAAAGAAAGCCTTAATGATTGCAAATACAAAAACTATATTTTGGAAATGCTGAAATCTGTTCCCAAACAAACGTATTTCAGAGTCTTTGCATTGGGGAGTTTTTCCGTGTCCCCTAGCGGAAATGGCATTTGTCTTGATATTGAGGATTTGCGTCATTTGTATTTACTACCGACATTAAGCAAGAAGAGTTCGGCTGTGGAGCAAGCTGATCTCACCTGAGTTCGTTATCCCAGGCTTTGCTTCCAGATATGACACTAAAAATGCAGCCAAATATATACCGTCAATTGCATCAGAAACATAGCATTCCCCTAAAGAAAGGGGGTCAAGTCTTTCCAATCCATCATCCATGATGGTTATTGCACAATCATTTTTTTCACCAGTCACATCAAGTGCAAATAGCCAATCACCGTATCTATAAGACCAAAAACCGTATTCTGGTTTCTCGCCAATATAATCTTTGAGAGACTGTGCGAAGTTATGCAAATACTCTTTCCAGCTTTCGTTAAGCAACACTGCGCCAGCTGGGTCGGCTGAGAACATGTGCTTCTCTCTTTCACTCATGCCGCAACCTCCTCATTTTTCTTGAACAGGTGACGCCATTTCATTGGCTCAATGCCTCTTGCTTGATCGAGGCGTTCCGCGACGTGGAACGCCGCCTCCAGTTCGGAGCAGTTATGCTCGCGCATAATCTGTGCGCGATCCTGTTTTTCGTCGGGTTCGGTCATGGCCAGAGCCAAGTAGAGACTTGGCGGGACAGTACGGAACAGCATCTCATTATTCTTCGAAAGGATGACGCCTTCCGTGTACTTCTGCATCTCCTTGTTTGCTGATAGCAGCATCGAGCGTTGCTCCGGATTCAGCTTCTTGAAACGAGCGATTTCGTCGATTTCACTTTTAGGCATCACTAGGCAACACCACCACTCGATCATGTTGAGCAAAGTTTCGGCGGAGCCTGGAAAGTCAGCCATGTTTTGTGTGGCCAACCAAAACCATGCGCCGAGCTTTCTCCACATCTTCGTGATTTTGACGGCGTAAGGCGCGACCAAGGGATTCTTCGTGATTATGTGTCCTTCGTCTGTCACCATGATGATTGGACGGCCAGAGTTCTGATCGCGCTCGGCAATATTGTTGACCGTATTCATCAGCGAAATATAGGCAACCGACATTTGTGCCTGATTCCCCTCTCGTGCGAACTGTCCGAGGTCCACCAGTGTTACGTCGGCTTCCGGCCAGGCTTCACCTGGACGGTCAAACATCTCGCCTTCAAACCCCTGACAGAAAACATCCATCGCCTCTGCCATTTCAGAAATCCGGCCCTTGCGATCTTCGTTGAAGTCCGGATCGCGCGAAATTTCTTTGAGGGCAAGACGAACATCTGTTGTGAGAACAGGCCGCCCTTCACTGACACACTTTTTGGCGGCATTTTCAATGGCTTTGCGAATGATTGACCGATCAGCACGCGATACTTTGTTTTCCTCCTGCGTTTCGCCGCCGGTTATCATCAGCCGCGCAATGATTTCCAGTTCGCTGATCACATCTCGCTTATCATCGTCATCATCAAAAAGCTCGTTAACTGCTGTACTGTCGCTGGAACCCTGCTCAAGTTTCTTATCAACCATTTTTTCAAGAGCTTTGGTCTTTTGATGCTCCTCCTCCTTTTGCAGCCCTTCTTCGTCCAAAACAGGAGTTTTGATTCTGTCTTTTTGCAAGACCAGCAGTTTGGCGTCAGCAAAAGGTGCCAACGTAACTTTGGTGCCTGGCTTGATCGAAATTTGGTTGACCGACAACCCCAACAAACTGAAAAACTGTCCCAATAGCCCGAATGAGTTTCCTGCCTCGACGATGAAAAGTCGAGGCCGGTAAATACCCATGACCTGACACATCATCGTGACCAACGTCGCAGACTTTCCGGCACCTGTCGGACCGAAAACCAGCATGTGCGCATTCATGGAGCGATCGAGCTTGTTGAGCATGTCGAACGTCAATGGAGCACCACCGCGATTGAAAAACGAAAGACCAGGGTTTCCAGTACCGATACTCCTGCCCCAGACTGGTGAAAGGTTGGCGATGTGTTGAGCAAACATCATGCTCGTGTACCATTCTTTCCGATCATCAAGCGGGTTGTAGCACATCGGCAACCATCGGATGTAGCTGTCACAAGCAGCGATCTCCTCGCCTTCCCGCACTGGCTGCATGTCTGCTGCCAACAGCGCATTGGTCAAAGCGACGCTCTTGTTGTGCAAGTCTTTTTCGTCGTCTCCACGCAGATAAAATGCAATGGCGCCGCGATAGAGCTTGTGATCGCGCCCGATGATCTGAAACGCGGTTTCAGCATCTTCTCTTGCGCGACTTGAATCGGTGTTTTCGCCAATGGACTTTTTCTTCAAGCGATTGAGATGCTCTTCGAGCTTGTCTTGCGGTTTGATGACCATCGTAATCGACAACGCACTGCCTTCCGGTAATTGGTCAAACACGGCATTTCGTGCGTCGCCACGGCTTGTTTCGCCGGTGACGTGTCCGATTTTTGGTACTTGCCGGATTTTATCAACCACGATTACCTTGTGAGGCATCTTGTCGAAGTACCAGTAACCCTTTTCGACATCAGAAATTGGTTCGTTGAATAACAATCTCTCGGAAAAATCGTGTGAAAAAGGTAACGGCAACAACTCGGTGTCCGGAGAATCCTCAGTGCCAGAGTTGAAAAATGGCACCTTCGGATAGAAGTCGATGGGTTCATCATCCGTCAGTGTCGGATTCGGATTAAACCAAGGCAAAAGCCACTCATAAAACTGGTGTCCGTTTAGACGTTTCACACTCAAACCTGCGCCTTGCAGTGAGCCGACAATCCGCTCACAAGCCTGGTTAAGCATTTGCTCATGCGTCTGCTCTCCCGTCTTAGTCGCTCGCGGGACGCGACGATACACGACCATCCTGACGCGACGATTCTGACCGCGCCAAGGCATCTTCGTCACTCGCGTATCTTTGAACAATCCTCCTGGCTTCGCAATTGCTCGCATGTGGTTAGTGGTTAGATCAAGGAAATGCTCCGTGTACGTTGTTCCTTCTGCTCGCTCTTTCACATATTTTCGGAGACGCGAAATGTACGGTGCAAAATCAGTATCGTCCTGGCAGAAGAACTGTACGATCCAGGGGGCAATATCATCTTCCGCGAAACTATCTTGCAACGCTTTTTCTATGAGCTCTCGCTGTTCCATCAGCCAGTTCATTTCTCGACCTTCGGTGCCGATGGCTATGAGTTCGAAAGCTGCCCCAACCGAAATATTATCTTCCAGTAAAAAACACTGAGAATCCTCAAGATATTCAACCCACGGCAGAAAATCACAAAACCCTGGATTGGGTTTGTACTGCCTCTTGATGTCCGAGTCTTTCGCTCGCGGCTGCTTTGGGTCCCGCCACTTGGCGGTGAAATCAAGGATTCGATCATCGTCAACCACTTTGCGAACGGCTTTCTCAGCTTGTGCCAGCCTGGATGACGATGTTGCAGAATGTAGAAACGCGATTTTTTCGCGCATCGCTTTCAGCATCAGTAATCCTCCAGTCGCTCGCCAGGCATCGCGTACTGAACCTTGGTGTGAAGTGGGAAGATCGTCGTATAACCTGGTACCGGCACCGGATCGGTGCCAGCCAGGTGTGGATAGACGTACATCACCAAGTCAGGGTTCGGCAGTCTTTTGAATTGGCTTTCGATTTCATTGACTGCCGTTCTGCTGTACGCAGATTGGATGTCGGCCACGTCCGCAGCCGGTCGGCGCAAGAGTGACCGCGCATCAATCAATTCACGGTTGAATTCTGTGTCTCCATACCAGATGTCCAGCATCGTTTTTGATTCATCATGAGGAAACATTTCCTGTTTTGTTGTCGTGCAACCAAAGAGGAAAAAACTAAGGCAGATCGTTAAAACTGTTCGCATCAGCATGATGGTCAACCTTTCTTCCATGTGGTTCGTAGTCAATCGTTATTTCGCGGTCAATGTGGACGGCAATTTCGGCGTGTGGCGGTACATAAACCGCTGCGAACGCTTGTCCGTACAGTTTGTTGACCCATGATCGGATGTCGTTAACGCCACCCGTCAGAATTGTGTTCAAAGCCTGGTTGCGGTCCGATATGACCGTGCCGCTGCCGCTGTACACGCTGTTATCGTCATCGGCTAATAGCGATGCAACACCGGCACCGGCAGCGGTGATAAGACTTTGTGTAGATAGGTATTGCTTGGCATTTGATTTCCGTGTTCCGGAAACACACGGAATACCGTGAGGGTCGGAAATATAACCAATGCCGCCGCGAATGCCGCTGTTGATTGAGGTCGATGTATTGTTGGACTGACCGCGCTTCAGCGTTGCTTCCGGCTCGGGGACGGTGCGTATCGTGCCGTCCTCAAAAACGAATGTGATCGACTCCACCTGACCGCGAACACACGATAGAGTCCAGTCGCCGGTGGCCACGCCGCTCATGACGGCGCTGGCGACGTTCGGCAGATCAATGCCATTGGCGGCCAGGTTGTTTTTACCGATCAGCACCTTGAACGGATAAGGATCGTTTACTGTGCCGTCGATCGGCACACGACCGATCAATGCCGTCATCACTTTTGACCCCATCAATGTGGAGTTTTCGGCGATGGTGTAATACGGCTCGGTGTCTTCACCACGTTTTTTTGTATTGGCCAGGTCTTTCTCGCCTTTGAGCTTCGCACGTAATTCTTTTTGACCTTGATCGACCTCTTGGAATGGCATCAATGCGGTATTCGAGAACTCATTCGGGAATGTCGCACTTGCTGTCATTGGTTTGTTGGTCTTAGGGTCCATCTGGATGGCGTCAAGCGGCTCGACCCAGACCAACGAACCAGGAAAGTATTGTTCAATCACGCCCGACGTGCCGGTCTTGCGCGTAGAGGGCTGACGGCCTCCAATTGGCAGATTGAAAGCATCGCCAAACAAGCTTCCGAACTCTTTACCATCTCCATTTTGTAAACCTAATCCAGCCGGAATTTCTTCTTGAGTATCTTCTCCAGATCGCGCAACTCGGCTAGACCCAATTTCATTGAATCGATCCTGCATCTTGGACAGCATTTCTTTTGCTTCGGTCTGTGTTTCTGCCAGTTGCCCAGATGCTTTCTCTGCGGCTGTACGAGCGACTGATTCGATTCGAGCATCAATGTTGCTCTCGCGCTGTCGCAACCGTTCGTTCTCTTTTAACAACGAATCATTTTGGGTTTTAACATCTTGAAGTTCCTTGCGAACGCCTTTGATGTGACCAACTAAAGTCGCAAGGGTATCTCTCGGTGTATCACCTTCTACGCCGAGCAGCTTGGCATCTTCCGCGCTGATCCCAAGTTCACCGAGCTCATTGCCTTGCATTGAGCTTTGTTGTTTTCCAGGGCCTTTGATAACGTTGAAAAAAACGAATATCAACGCGAAGATTACAAGTGGGATTCCGATTTTCAATAAAGCGTTACTCTTCATCGTTACTCTCCTTCATCGACATCGGAATCGGTTGCAAACGGTGGCGGGTCTTTTTTGGGTTTTTTATCCTCTTCTTTGTCGAGGTACGCGAACGGAAGCAAACCGCGATCCAGACCACCGCCTTTGGTAACCAAGTAAACGACGGTTGTGTCCTCGGCTGTTCCGGCGCGATCAAGATAGTTATGCTGGAACGTTGTTGCATAAAAATCACCTTGGAGCTTACGCGGATCAAGCTTGATGACTTGATCGCCGGTGTTGACAAGCTTCACGGCGGTGACTGTGTAGCCGCCGAGAGAATATGCAACCAACGGGAAACCGATAATGGCTTCTGTCGGATGCAACCTCAAACGTGAGTTGACCTTGGTTGATACCTTTTTCAGGCCAGGGATGGGAACCACGGTCCGCATTGGAGCGTAGAGGCTCTGGGCCGCGTAGCGCGTCAATGCGACAGGTGCCGGTATCGCTTGCGACGCCTTGATCTTCGCCTGATAGCTATCATCCTCCTCGCCATCCGTACCCAATTTAAGCCGTGCATCAACGATGCGGATGGGCTCCAGTACTTCGTTGCTTTGCACGGTGACGACATCGAGGAGAATGACTTCCCCGCTTTCAACAACCTGCACCTGGATGCGCGAAGGCGCAATCGGTTCCTCGGCCTTCAAGTAAATCGTGCCGGCAGCGGATTGAACGCGTAGAACGTTGACAAGACCAGCGTCCATACCAATTCTGACGTTCCGGTCAATGAAAACTGCACGTTCCTGGCCGACAACCAGCGGTATGGTAAGCGGCAGACGCTCCCACGTCAGAAGTTCGATCGCCCACAGCGCCGAGCTACAAAAAACCGACGCGATCAATGCAAAGAGTAAGAAAATTCGTTTCATCATCTTTCGTCCTTCGTTTCAACTTCAAGAAGTTGAGGTTTCCCTGTGTAGCAGTCAAAAGCCAATCCCCAAGGATTAAGCTCTGGATCAATGTCGTAGCGGATGATTTTTGTCGGGTAACGTACCAATGCTCGTTTAACGGGCTCCGACATAAAGTATTCGTCGGCTGAAATGTCCAGCATTACCCGCCATGTGTTGTTGTCGATCTGCTTGACGCGAAATGTGGGATCGTCAGGATAGCCTCGACCTGGTATTTCATAGACGCCTCGGACCCGATTGCGCAGCTCTCCGGCAATCCGCCTTGACCTCATCTCGCTGTTCAACGTGTCACGACAAGAAGGTGTCAAGAAATTTTGCAAACGATGCAAATTCCTCGCCATGTCCTCTTCGCCGTTTGTGGGCCAGCGGTTCAGTTGTCCGAAAATGTAATAGCTGAACGCATAAACATTCTCCGGAGGAATATCCCACCATAAACGTGTACTGCCCGAACGAAGATCGGGTGGAACATGGATGGTGAGGTTTTCTGGTGCCCTGCTCCAGCCAAACCACAAAGCAAAACAAATAACTGCAAGAACCAACAGAGCGATTCGCAGTGTTTTAATGTGCGCTTTTTGAGCGTCAACTAGAAAACGATATTGGCTCATTCTTCGTCTCTCTCTTTGTTGTTCGGAACGATTTCTTTGCTGCGTTTTGTTGACCAAACGCCACTCCGTAAATTTATCGGGTGACCAACGTTGAGCCCTGTTTTTGACGCGACTTCCCATTGCAAGCTGCGGTGAAACCAAGTGTCCGGCTTTCCGCGCTTCGACCGCTGCAAGATTCCGCTCGACACGAAAAAAACAATCACCGTAATGACGACCATAATTGAGACGCCGATAGCAATATCGCGGAAAAGCAAGCCAGCAAAAAAGCCGATGGCCCCACCTGCGATCGAGCCCAGCGAAGCAATGATGAACATCTCGTTCGAGGTCATCCCACGCAACACCACCGGATCACGATTCAAGCGATCCGGTAGGAAGTCAATGGTTTGATCGTTTCCGAAATCAACACTCATGGCCGATTAAAGAATGTCTGCGGCTTTGGTCAACAGCCAGATAATGACAACCAAAAGCAAAATGCCGACAGCAACAACAGCGCCGAAGTCTGACCATTTTTTCTTCTGGTTCTGCACTTCCGAGAAAACATGAACACCGTGCCATGCAACAGCCGTGAACCCGAGGGCAGCGATGAGCAGTCCACCGAACACAAAGGCATCGTAAGAATAGTTCTGCATCGTCTCAAAGATGCCTGAGCCCTGGCCGCGTGTTGGGTCTTCGACGGTGGGCAGCGCGGCACTTACCGCAGTACCGTAAACAGCCAGCATGATCCCAGAAAACCATGACGCGATTTTTTTAATACTTTTCCCTATATACATTTTTTTTACTCCTCTTCCTTCTGTTAAGACAACCAAAAAAAGATCAAGATAAGAAGCATCACCAGCAATCGAAGGACTGCTCCCCCTGCTGGTCCACTATTAAGTGATTTGTTTGCCCACCCTCTATAGATCAGCACACATGCCCACGCTATCCAGAGAAAAACGATCGTGAAGGCGATTCCCGACCAGACAACAGAGCTTGTGAAAACGGATGAACCTGCGCTGACTTCAAACGCTGTTTTCTGTTCTGCCGTCATCGCAAACAGCGTCATCCACATTACTTTTTCTCCTTGCGATAATTGGCCTCAAAATCAACGACCTCTCGCGGCTGCGCCCGAACCGGTGTGAGGTAAAGCTCAACGCCGGTGCGGATTGCCTCCAAGTCCTTCTTGAACTGCTCGTAATCGAAGTTGTAGCGCTGGCCAGAAAGCTTTTGTGACGACTGCTCGCTGACCAACACAACCTGCTCGATATTGTTGAGTTGCTCCAACACCATTTTCAGTTGCTCGCGCTCGACTTCGCTCTGAGCGACTGACATGCTGCTCAAACAAAAAAATACGATTCCAATCAACATTTGCTTCATTTGAACTCCCAAGTTAAACCTGCTCCGACACATACCGCTTCCAGAACAATGCAAAACCCGCTGTCAACGGATATGCAAAACCGTAAGGCGACGGACCAAAATCAGAACTGCTGCTCATCATCACCACTGCTTTCAAAATAGGCGCGACCGTCAGCAACTCGTACCCATCTGCCTGAATTTCATTGAGGTGTTTCTGAGCCGACTTAGTTTCAAAAAACATCGCAACGTCAGGCTCAAGCGGCAGCTCTTTCTTCTTGAAAAAAGCGACGCCCGTTTGCTGCTCCTTGTATGAAACGGGTAGATAGGTTGTTTTGTGTTCAACAGGCATGTGTGATCTCCTACAAATACTTTTTGAACGTCGATGTGGTGATTAACACCGCAAGACCAAGTGCAAAAGCACATGGCACCAGAACCAAGATCGGATGAATGGAAACCGGACAAGCCAGGTAGATGAACCAGGGCGCGATCAGAAGAGGGACGATCATGTTGCGCGCGCGGTGATACACAAAACTCGATTCGCGACCGGCACCGAATTTCCGCAGATCGCGCCGCATCAATCCGTCTGTCGCACCTACCAAGACGGCCAAAATGAACAAAGGAATGGACAAGACCAGAACCATCAACCGCACCGTGAAGGTCAGCACGGTGTAAATCGAAGCAAGGACATAATCCTCGATCGCAAGGTAAACACTCGACATGGTGCCGAGCACACCGCCCTGCTGACTGTTGATCGCGGCTTGTTTGGTAAAGTCAATGAAACCGCTTTTGACGAACGCCCACTCATACACCTGGTCCAGGATGTACGCGACTGTTTGACCTGGTTGTTGAAAAATAAGTGATTGTCGGAAGTTCTCGGAAAGCCAACCAAGTTCGCGGTTGAACATTGAAAGAGAATGGTTCCAGCCCTCTGCCGACCAGAAGAAAGCCAAGCCTATCCATTCGAAAACAAGCGACAGAATCAATGAACCGAGAAGCACGGCAAGAATACGAAACGGCAGACCGAGCGTTTTACCGATCAGTCCTTGACGCTTTTCCTGCGTCCGTTCAGCGGTTCTTACAGCGCCAGCCATTAATGAACCCTCACCTGTCGAAGATGACACTCAAGACGGACTCGCCCAAGATTCGGGTCGTTTATCCATAGCGTGAGTAGATCGCCTGTTTCTGACGTTGATTCGACTTGAGGATCAAATTGAAGTCTCGAAAGTTCAGCAATCAGTGAACCGGAATCAAGATGAAGAGCTTTTTTGAGCACACCCTGCAACAAAAACGAAGCGTCTTTGATGTTCCAAACTTCGGCAGTGGTCTGAACAAAAATGCTCGCAATCGCAGGTTTTGAAGAAATGGCAGGTTGTGCGTTATTGGTATTCATTTCGTTTTCGCTCTCACTCGAAATCTTCGTCATCGGTTGTCGATTGCTCATTCGTCTCTTCCTCTTCTTCAGCTCCGTAATCCCCGTTTTCTTCATCAGAGAAGACGCCATTCATTTCATCGTCTGTCATTACTTCGGTATCGACTCGTCCGAGCATCGGATCGGACATTTGCGAAAACATTGCCATCGAGGTAGCCATGCCGCTTGTCGTTTCCCACCAGTTGCCAGCATTCGGGTTGTAATTTTTCCGCATGATGTCGGCGAGCTCTGCAACGTTTTCAGGAATTTCATCGTTTGCGTCGAACTTCGGCAGCGGCATTCGTACCTTCCAAAGCTCCCCACCCTGCTGCAGGGAGTACATTTGACCTTTCGGCAGCTTGACGATGTGCGCTGGCTCGATCATCGCAACTTGAGTAGCGCTGATACGATCTTGATTGGAACTGGTGAAGTCTGTCGCAGCGGTTGGGTCTGCGCTGTCCGACGCACCAGATACCAAAGTACGTTGGAGAATCTGAACTTTGGGAAGCTGGTCGGTTAATAGTTTTGCGCTCAATGTCTCGCGGACGCGCAACATCTGCAGCGTATTGAAGTTGCCGACGACCTGCCCTGCTTTCGCACGGTTTCCAGTTCGTGCTTCCACGTCGGACAAGGTTTGTGTGTACGCAGTGACTTGATATCCTGCACCGCCGCCCTTGTTGACCATGGGTATGAATTCATCACCCATCAGTTCGTTGAATTCATCCGCATGGATATTGATCGGCACCTTCTTATCGGCTTGGGCTCCAGGAACATCACCATCGACGCCAAACTTGTAGATGTGACCGGCAACGGAAACGAGGTCTGCAAACATCGAATTGCCGACTGCTGCCGCCACATCTGCGTCAGCCAACGCATCGAGGCCGACATAGACAATTCCTCTTTTACGGATGACTTGCATCCAATCAAAGATTGGTCGTGTATCGTTGATGTCCGTGTAATTCGGTGCCAGCAGTTGCGCGGTTTTGCCGGTTGTGAGTTTTTCCAACAACGGCAAAAGTGAAGCGACGATCTTGTCAAAGTACGTCCTGTCGTAGCGCACCGCGCTGCGCAGACCGTCCATCACATCATCGTAGATTTTCATCTGTGATATGTACTGCTCGATCGCAACCACTTCCCTGTCTCGACCTCGCATGTTGATTGGAACGTTTTTATCGTTGACCCTGTTTGCAATTTCGATAATCTGATCCCAGGCCTTCGGATACTTGCTTGCGTTGTCGTTCAGGAGCTTCTTCGCATATTCGACAAACAAGTTGTCAATATTGACGACGTATCTGGAAATCAACGTGTAATCTGGTCGGTGACCAAGAGCTACCAGCGCACGAGAAATGATATTGACGAACCTCCAGGCGAATTGCTTGAACGCTGCGCTGTTGCCATCACCGGAGAGCTGACCGGCAACACGCGTTGGGATTTCGGTCAAACGAGAAAAGCGACCAATGGCGTTGTAGCGTGAAGATAGATCGGGATAGCCAAGATGGAAAACATAGAATTCTTTATCGCGGCCTGCACGTTTGGCTTCTGTGTAGGTTCTCAAGAGCAGGTCAGCGTCTCCCTTCGGATCGAAAACGATCGTCACGTCGCCACGATGAATGTCCTGCGTCACATAAACCTCGCACAGCCGCGTTTTGCCAACGCGGGTAGTGCCGAGTACCAAGGTGTGTCCAACGCGCTCAGAAAGCGGCAAAAACACGTCCTTTTCGTCGGTTTCAACACCATGCAGTAGTGGCGAGCCACCGACATCAGGTAATGGTCGTACCGGATTGAATGGGCTGTCCAAAGAAGTGAGCCGTGATAACGGCATCAAAACGCTGACACCCTCCGCCCAACGTTCGAATGAACGCGCTGCGCGGTACAAGGCTGACGGCTCGACGTATTCAGCGACTTTGGGGTCAAGCGCATCGGTCATCCGCTGCGTATGAATTCGGCCCCATTTGAACCCCCTGCCAAGCCACAGGAATTTATTGCTGACCGGAATTTCCTTGCTGGTCATCGCAAAACGAGACAAGCGCCGGAGATTATGTTGATAGCGGACAACATCGAAGCCCTGCTTTGCGCGTACCGCACCGAAAATCCCGAACAAAATGGCAAAGGCGATGCCGAGTTGAGGCGTCAGCGAAAGAACCCACGGAGCTTTCAAACTCAAGAACACCGCGCAAGCGCAAATCGTCGCCGTATAGAGCTCAACGGGGGGTCGGAGTTTGGTAGAAAGAACGTGTTGTTCGCCAGCCATGATTCCCTCGCAAAGCCCTTTATTGATCCATCGCCGTGCGCGTAATCAACACAGGGTAAGTAGTGACGCCCAAATGAGCATTGAAATCATCTCCGCTGGCGGGGATGATGGTGAGGTCAGGCGCGATGGCACGAATCGCCTGCAGCGCCGACATGTCCGGTACATTGACGGCCATGCCAACCGCGCCGAGCTCTTTCAATTTCGATGCGCGTTGTTTCAGCCATGCCGAAGATAATTCATCGGCACCTACGAGAAAAATCGGAACAACAAGACCCGAAGCATTAATCGGCTTCCCTTCCACCTTACCTGGCGAGAGTTTGTTGCTGACCACCGGCAACATGTCAGCTTCGGTGATCGATCGCTGAATGGGTGCCATGTCCTTGATCGCCGAAGTTTGCGGATCGGCATTGATGGTTTCGTAATACGGCAATGCTGGTTTTCCACCTAAATCCTCAACAACGATTAACCCTTCGCTCTCTTGGACAGGCACACGCAAAGGTTTAGTGTTCAGTGGAATTTTTTCTTGACCAAAACAAAGCGTAGAAAAGCCAAAACAAATCAAGAACAATGCAGATAGTTTTTTCATTGTTTCTCCTAAAGTGTTCCCAACGCCAGATGAACTTCGGATTGTTTGACACCAAGGACACTCGAAGCGTGCTTGATAAAACTCTTGCGATAACGTTCGGCGGGTTTGCCCCCAGCCGGACGGTGATAGCGTCCGGCAGCAGCAACCCAATCGCCGGTAGCGTCATAGTGTTCGCGCAAGATTTGCGCGGAAACGGTGAGATTTTTGAGGGGATCGAGCGCATCGCAAGACGATGTGAAACGATGACCATTCCAGCCAACATTGACTTGCCCAAGTCCGGCATCGACGCGCTTGCCACCGACAGACTCGACTGCGATTCCCAATGCTACACACGCTGAATTTCTATCCTTGAAACGCCAGGCTTCACCGGCGACGTTCAAAGTCCACGGCCACGGCTTCCTACCGCTCGGCAGTGATGCAACGGATTCCTGCATTGCAAGCGAATACAGAACCTCAGCCGGAACATTCGTCGAGTTGCCAGCAACTTGATACAAAGAAGGTGGCCTGGCTTCCAATGAACCGGAAACCAGGCCGAAGGCCGCAAAGAGAGCCATCCCCATAGCGGCCATAGGAGGTACAGACATTATTCGGTGAGCACCCACAACCCTGTACCCTCATTACGATGGAAAACGGCTGGCAGCTTGGCAGCGCCGCCTACACTTTTCAGCGTCCCTTTGTCGTGGTTCAGCGTAATCTGACGGCTTTGGACAAGCTCTGGCTTGATGCCGACGTTCTTTGCCCAAGTGCGGATTTCATCGTCTTTTCCGCTGCCGACAAAGTAAATATCGAAAGCTTTGTTGTCGGCTTGCAGCCTTTTCGCTTTGTCGTCACAAGCCTTGCAGTTCGCTTCGACGAACAGCGCGATACGGCTTTCACCAGGCTTGCTGGCTGCTGCTAACGTTGGATTGATGGGCAACAGACCTGGAAATAAACGCTCAAAAGCTTGGCTGTAAGCAATCTGGTAGTTCAGTTCTCTTTCCGCTCGCTGCGCTTCCATCTTTGCTTGCAGTTCGGCAAAACGTTGCCGCTCGTTTTCACTTCGTGCTTCGACGCCGAGCATCGTCAATGGATCGAGATTCGGCGACCAGTATTTTCGCGGTCCTTGTTGTAATTCTTCGAATCGCTTCCAATCATCCGCAGTCAAGCCCCATCGCGCACCTTCCCTTGTCAGACGCTCCAATTCGATCCGCTGGAGTTCTGATTCCGAAAGTGCGGATTGACGAGAAGGCGTACCGGCACCGACTTCATTCGTGGTGATCTCGACTGGTTTTCTGACTTCCAGCGGTTTCGTTTCGGAAGTCAACGTCGGCTGCTGCGCAAAACTGAAACTTGCGATGCACAACAGAAACAAGGAAACAAATACTTTTTTCATTTTTATCATTCCTTCATTGAATCGTGATCGGCAAAAAGAATCTCGCAAAGTAGCCGCGATTTTCCAGAGCCGGTTTTGCCCCAGACCAATGTGTGACCGACTTGCCCCTGCATGAATGGTGAGCGCGGAGCACTACCATCTACTGTCCGTACTGTCCGACTTTCAAATGAGCGAGCAGCGGGCTGTAGTTTTTTCATATTTCGCTTTTCCATCTCAATTGATCGCCACGGTCACATCGCGCCCATGAACTGAAAAGACCGCTTTATCCATGTCAATGCGCGTGAGCTTCCAGGCACCGACCACGGTATCCTGTTCGCGATACAGTTTGATTTCGGATAGCGACTTTGCTGTATTTGGCGCGACAGCCAAAAAGAATTCGCTGCCGCGAGATTCGACGCCAATAACGTCGAATGGCGGGGTTTGGGCTGCGGGTCGAGGCACTGCCGGCACTGCCGCTGCAGACGGCGAGTTTGATGATCCGTTGGCCGAATTCGGTGATGCTGGCGCGGCGGCAGCCTTCGGCTTTGCCGCCAGTCTTTTCTCGATCGCTTCGATCTTGCCAACCAAGGCATCCACTTTCAAGAAAAGACCATCGAGCTCTTCTTTGCCGTACCCTACTTCCTGTCTGATGATCGCTTTCACATTTTCTGGCGACATCTGCTCCAATTCCAAACCGATCTCTTCGATTTGTTTCAAAGCATCCAAATACTCCTGTCTCAGTGCTTCGACATCCTGCTTCAACTGGAGAACATCGGGGCTCAGAGATGCAATCTTTTCACTGTTGCTTTCTTGATCTGTCTGCAATGCCAGAATTTCCGTGCGCAGTTTTTCTTCGGCTTCTCCAGCATTCTTTCCCGAAAAAACAAAATACATCGTGAAAAGCACAAGTGCGACCACAACGATGGCCGCCGCTATGAGTCCATAAGAAGGGCTCGACATCGACATGCGTTTGTTTTCTATGTTGGTCATTCGCCACCTCCAACAGTGATGGCAATCGTTTGTGCGGGACGGTATTCGTCGCGAATTAAGAAACACACTGATCGTGCGACTTCATCAACCTCAACCATGAATGCCGGACCTCCAAGAATTTGCAATACGTTCCGCAGCGTCATCGGACCCAACGTGTAATGGGCAGCCGGTAGCGGTCGCGAGAACAGGATTTCAACCTCGGTGCCAGGCGTCGGGCAAAGCGAATAGCCGGTGCGCAGTAGCGCGTGCTCGATCGCTTCTTTGACTGTCGGCTCCATCTTCGCGGGGATACGCACTTCAATGATCTGCGCCATCAAGTCCTGCTGTTCAGAAGTTGGTGCAGTGCTTGACAACGTGTAGCGTCCAGTACGGACAACGGGCTCCGGTGTTGGCTTCGCGCCATCGGGATACAAGTCCGGAACAATCTGCTCAGGATTCCGAGCGGCCTCGCTCGTTATCACAATCTGAGTAGCTGGATCAATATCAGGATAAGCTGACGTTGAATCAAAATCGGCTGACGGAAAATTGGCACAACCAGCCACTGAAACAACGAAAACCAAAAACAAAAGATTGCGTAGCATGACTACCTCTATTCCCTATCAAGTTTTGACATGCATACAGATTGACATGATGCAATAGCAAAATCACTAATTAATCCGAATTGGACTCAATCAATTTGCGAGCGTCATATCTGTAAAGAAAAAAAGACCTCCGAAGAGGTCTTTTATAGAAGCATCAAACAACTATGGACTTAACTAATCCAGTTCTTAACCTTTAATCCAGGAATGCGCTTGAACTCCTTCTCATTATTGGTAACGAGTGTCACGCCAGCGGCTTTTGCGTGTGCAGCAATCCACAAATCATTGTTTCCGATAGGTTTGCCCTGAGATTCTAGATCGGCACGAATTGAACCATAATAACTTCCAGCTTCCTCCGGCATTGGTAACACAGGAAGGTAAGAAACAAACTCTTCCAGAAGCAAAAGCACCTCCTTCTGAAAGCGGCTCTTATACGCGCCGTACATCAGCTCGCCCCAGGTAATGACAGAAATAACAGCATCGCCTGGTTTCAATCGCTTGAAGTGCGCCATAACTTCCGGTGGTTTTTTTCTCTGAATATAGATACAGATATTGGTGTCGAGCATAAATTTGGCAGCCATCACAACCCCCTTCGGGTTTGTGGTGGTGCGTCCTGACGCTCCTTCAGAAAATCATCAGGTAATTCTGTGAGTAATTCAAATGCTCGCGTCAATCCTCGGGAAGATTCACGCAGCACGATTTCATCACCACGCCGATAAATCTCCAATTGAGGACTGGCGACACGAAACTCTTTGGGAAGCCTGATCGCTTGACTGTTTCCGGATTTGAACACTTTTGCAATAGTCATAGCTAATCTCCTTCAGTGATTTACTGTATATACCGTATAGTATATACAATTTGTTCAAAAACAAAAAGACCCCTTTCGAGGTCTTTTTGTAATGAGAAGTTTCTGCTTACGCAGCTTTTTCTTCTGGTTTTGCAGCTTTGTACACTTCTTCGCCATCGACTTTGATGAAAGAGACAAAAAGCAAACGGCCTTTCAAGCTGACGCCTGTCTGACCTTGGTTTTTGCCCTTCTCAAACACAAAGGTTTCAGGGTAAATATCGCCGATCGTAAAGCCAATCATGACTTTCTTCTCAGCGTTGACTGCTTCTTCACAACGACGGATCAGCTTGTTAGCTTCAGCGCCGGAAATACGGCAATCAAAATAAGTGTACTCTGCTTCTTCTACTGATCCGCGCAATGCGCCGATCGTGCAAGCCCAGAAAGAATCACCTTTCTTCGGTTTCACTTCACGGATACGATTAACGTAGCCGATTCCGCGAGTATGAAGATCAAAATATTTGGTGGTGTTTGTATTCGTAGTCATGGTATTTCTCCTTTACAAGATAGACAAGGTGGAGAAACACCACGCCCTTACGGGGAAGTGTTGTTTCCCCGTTGGGTGAATAAACTGCGGATGCAGTCGAGATTGTGAATGAGCACCAAACGCTTTCGCATTCGACCGTACTACCTGGTGCGATAACGGTCTTGGGATTCCCAGTCTTTCGACTGCTGGAGCTATCAACGATAGCGACCATAAAGCTATTATGCGGATCGAAAATGATTTGTCAAGCAAAAATCCGACAAACCATTTCCGATCAGTATGACCTATCCTGACCAGTACGCCTGGCTGCTTCGCATTCAGCCAGGCAAAGTGAAGTGTGTCACATAGTAAGAACGACAACCAGCGTTCAAACCCCTCGCAAGATTCTTCCGCTGTTTTCGCATTCATACCACGATCCCTATAGTGACTGGATCGCTATCATTCCCCGGCGTGTGCGACAACCGCACACACAAACGGCACTCAGTTTTTCGCCATCGAGCATGGCTATGAGCATGGCCGCCATAAGCGTATGTCCTCTATCTGCACAAAACAGACACAGAACATACGCCTTAACGACACTGAGAGAGTAAAGGGAGCCGCAGATACCACTGCGGCCAATGAACATTTAGCCTCAAACAGAAGAAGGGTTGCGAATCCTTCTAAAGTCCGACCGTCCTTCCTGAAGCGATAACGGTCTTCCGTTCGAACCGTTCTTTTAGCAGAGGACTTTCCCCTACGGTTCGATGGGTCCTGCATTGATGACCGACAACACAGAAACGGGGTTGTGCGGTCATTATCCTGTTTTGCTTTTGTGTTGGCAAGACAGGGAAAAGTTACAAAGACAAAAATTAGCGGCATTGCTCCTCTGGCAACAGTACTTCCGTTTCCAGTTGTTTGATAAGCAAATCTAACTCCGCTGCATTCTCAGGCGGGTCACTCAGAATTTCTTCCAGGATTGCTGGTTCGTGGAGCCACGAAAGGAATTCATTGCCGGAAACCAGCTTGTCAATGTGCTCCTTTATCCAGGAAGCGTCCTTCTTTTTGTTCATGATGTTCTTTTCTTGGTAGTTTTGCGCGGAGTTGTTTTCCTCGTCTTTTTCGGTTTGTTATCTTCAAAGATGATGCCTTTACAGTCGGGATACTTGCTGCAACCCCAAAAACTGGACTTCTCTGTCTTTCGTTTACGCATCGGCGATCCACACTCAGGACACGCCGGCGACGGCGCGCCCTGGATGTCAAGCGACGAGCCTCGATGATTATCGACAATCTGCGTAATCCATTGCTTCTGCCTTGCGACAAAATCATCCAACGTGAGCTGACCTTTCTCCACCATTTCCAATGCCTGTTCCCAGATCGCCGTTGTTCCTACACTGGACACTGCGCTCGGCACCGCTTTAATCAGCGCGTAGGCTGCATCAGAAGCGATCAGAGCCTTCTTCTGTTTCTTGACGAACCCACGGTCGATCAACCCCTGAATAATGCCAGCGCGGGTCGCATTCGTGCCGATGCCTGTCGTTTCTTTCAGCTTGGCACGGAGTCTTTCATCAGTCACCAGTTTGGCCACGTTCTTCATCGCTGTAATCAGCGTACCTTCGGTGTAGTGCGGAGGAGGTGTTGTAGTTTTCGCACTCTTCACAACGTCTTTGATGGTACAGCTTTCGTTCTTCGTCAGTTGTGGCAACGTCTGAGAGTTTTGTTCTTCTGTTTCATCGTCGCGTCCGGTGATGATTGATTTCCAGCCAGTCACAATGATTTTGCGGCCAGTTGCCCGTAGCACCTGGCCGCCGCAATCAAACGTTGCGATCGTGTGATCGTATTCATGCGCCGGAGCAAACTGCGCAAGATAGCGACGGCGAATCAAATCATAGACCTTCTTTTCAATGTCGCTCATCGCACTCAGGGACGCCGGTGAATCCGTCGGGATGATTCCGTGGTGTGCGGCTTCCGCTACCTTCTTCTCGTTCCATGCACGCGACTTCAAAGAAAGGTCGAGCCCGTTCACCATGCTCTGCATCGAAGAGTCTGTCTTGACGATGGCAGCAACAACCTTCGATGCTTCGACCAGCATACTGTCGGGCAGATAGGAGCAGTCTGTGCGCGGATACGTCGTCGCTTTGTGGGTCTCGTACAACGCCTGTGCGACGTTCAAAGTATCCTGCGCTCCCAGACCAAAACGTGCCGAACAAACACTTTGGAGTTCGCTCAATTCAAAAGGTAGAGGAGGTGAGTCTTTTACCCGTTTAACCGTCACGTCGGTTACTGACGCAGTTCCGGCAGCAGAGATTGCTGATTGTGCTTCATCAGCCGCGCTCTCATTGATACAGCGCCGCTGCGAATCTGTGAAGCTTTCCTGCGGCAGCCACGAAGAGGTAAAGGTCACACCGCCACCTTCGAGAACAACATCTAACGTCCAAAAAGGCATTGGGACAAAACCTTTGATTTCCCGATCCCGATCAACCACCAGTTTCAACGTCGGTGTCTGAACACGACCAACTGACAAAACACCTTCATACCCACTCTGATTAGCCAGCCTCGTAAACAGCCTAGTCAAGTTCATGCCAATGAGCCAGTCAGCGCGTGAGCGGCCCAAGGCAGAATGATAGAGAGGAAAAGTCTGCGCACCATCTTTCAGTTCAGCCAGCGCCTTACGGATTGATTCATCGTTCAATGCGGACAACCATAGACGCTTCACCGAACCACGATAGCCACAGTAGTCCATCAGCTCTCTGGCGATCATTTCACCCTCACGATCCGCGTCGGTTGCGATCACCACTTCCTTCGCACCAGCCAACAATTTTTTCACGATCTTGAACTGTGCTGCGGTGCCGGACTTCACGGTCATCTTCCATTGCTCCGGCAAGATCGGTAGAGTTTCAAGCGACCAAGACTTGAGTGCTGGATCGTACGCATCAGGCGGGGCGGTTTCCAACAGGTGGCCAATCGCCCAGGACACGGCAACGCCGCTGCCGGACAGATAACCGTCTTCACGCTTTCCTGCACCGAGCACTCGCGCAATATCGCGTGCTTGAGAAGGTTTTTCACAGAGAAATAATCGCATAGAGCACCACAAGATAGAATTCACATAACCGTATGTTTCTCAAAAAAGCTCTACAAATCAACGATTAAATCGAAATCAAGAAATCGGTTTGATTGAAATAAACATATGCGATATAAATACCAACAGGTCGAATATTCAAGGAGAAACGATGGATAAAGATACACTTAATTTGGTTGTCGCCTTTTTTTACATAATTGCGACGCTTGGTATCTTGGGAATGTTTTTTTACGCTTTCAAGGATGCAAAATTCAGGAGGAAGGGCCGTCATGAGCTCAGGGCAAATTTAAGAGAGATGATTCAAAATAATCGGCCCATAGTTATTGACAACCTTCGCATTTACGCGGATAGCCTTCATTTGCGTGAAATGGATGTCATTATTGTTTTACGCGATTTATTCACAGAACTTGAGTTTCAGAAGGAAAGATTAGATACAACAGTTTTATTTCGCTTACTGAAAGAATATGAAAAACAAGAACCATATAGTGAATTTCCGAAGCAAATGAGCTATGCGTTAACAAGGCTTAAAACGCTGTCTGAGGAGTCTATAGAGAAAGCAGACCATTATCTGATGGATCATTTGAAACCATTATTGGATGAATATCTATTGATGAAGAGTAATCAGAAATCCGACAAAGTGAAAACCAATCTATCCTTTGGTTTCGGGCTTATTGGGACATTTCTTAGTCTTATGATCTTTATATTCTCATAGACGTGTTTTAATCTTTTTTAATTATTGTCCCTATAGCTACGCCAAGTAGTATTAACAGAATTGCGGAGATCACTATTGCCAAAATTAAGAAAGCTTCATCACTCATGTGATTTTCACCTCAAAATAAAAATGTCTAATACTCATTGGATACTACCTTACGTGCGTAAAAACGCCTCTCTGATTCGCTGAACCAGAGGTTTGCGATAATAACCGTCAAGGTAGCTTGATAAAGAAAGAGTTTTTCTAAGTTGTACCAAGTACTCGCAAGATTGCTGAAAATCAGTGTGGTGAGTACCTTTATCATCTTCAATGGTAAGAGAAACACTGAAGGTATCCAATTTCCAGCCAGAAGCATCTTCGCGTGAAACCGCTGTGCTTTCGGGCTGGATGTGAATAGCGAGAGAGCTCTGCCGGACAAGATCAACCAATTCGCGGTAAATGTTGTGAAATGACCAATCCACAACGTAATGAGTCAAAGCCAAGTTATGCAGTTGGCTCATTCCTTTTTCCGATAGAAAGAATCGCGCAAGACAACTCCGATGATTCCCATCAGAGCTGACGTAGTAATTCAAGCCGTCTAACGAGGTAAAAACCATGCGGGGTTCACGTTTGCACAAGGTCAAGTAATAGTCTGGGTTCTGTTCCAGCAGTCGAAGGTTCTCGGACATTCTCTTGCCTGACTGCAAAAACTCCAGCCATGTTTTTCCTATGTAGTCAGGGTGGTCGGTTCCAATGATGCGAAAGACGTTGATTGAGCCTGTATCAGTCCAATAGCTTTTCGATACGAATGACTCGACAGAGCGAGTAAAGCTTTTGTCCCAAGACAGCAATCGCTCAGAGCTCCAGGGAGGTGGAGCGTTCACCTGTTTCTTTACGAAATCAAAGTCCTTCGCGTACTTCATCATGATTCTTCGGATTTTTCCACTTTAACCTCGCGGAAATGTTTCCGCTCTCGATGCTCGCTTTTTTTCCGATGTTGAAAGAAGAGACTGGACGATGATAGCCCATTACTCGCGTCCATACTTCGCACCGCTGCCGCTCGCTGTCCTTGAGTTTGACATGCGTATTTGTGTTGGCAATGATTGCCTTTGCAGTGCTGTCATCGATTTTCTGAATGTCTTGTTTTTGCATTTTTTCTCCTTGTGTTTGTTGCGTCAATTCCCGCTCAATGTTTGCCGCAACGCGGGATTATTCATCAAAATCTTTTTTCCATGATCTAAATATGAAAGCATACAGTTTGATGATATATCCAAAGCAAGCGATGGTGGCTATCATTATAGAAATTGAAGCGATAATTTCCAATGACCTCGCCAGTTCATTCCCCGCAATCTCTCCGGTTTGAAAGGAATAAATAACAAATAAAAGCATCCAAAAAAAACAAACCGGAGCGCCAAGTAGAATCAGCTTGAGACACTTAAGCATTGTTCCTACAAAATAATGCATTATCGACATGAATACTTCATCCTGTGGAAGGTGTTTTATAGCTCTCGGGAATAGCTTAATACATTTGAAGGTATCCATTAATAAACCTTTGGTCATAGTGTATTCTCCAAACAGTCAAAGGTGAGGAACAGGGCACCCCAACGGAGATTGAGGTAGGCTCCATCACAAACCCTACCCTGTCCCTCATGGCCGTCAAAATGGCAAATCGTCCATTTCATCAAACTCATCGCCGCCGTTGGTTTTTGACTTCATCACGATAGATTCCAACCGCACCGGCAGAATACCGACATATCGTGCTTGAACTTTAAGTCCGGTTCTGTCTTCGTTTGTTTCCTTATCTTTCCACTCTTCTTGAACCAAACGCTGGCCTTGCACGAGCACACGCTGTCCTTTCTGGTACAGCCGCGCCATATCCTCGCCACCAGTCCGAGGCCACATTTCAACCTTTGCCCAGAACCCGCCACGCTCTTCAAAGCTGCCATCATCCAACTTGACAGGGTTATCAAAGAAGACACGGAAGGAAAGCACTTGACTCTCATTGCTTCCCGTCTTTATGATTTTCAACTCAGGGTCAGTTCCAATATTTCCAGTTCCAATAAAAAAAGTGCTCATTGTTTTCCTTTCAATCAACTGCGTTTCACTTTAAGAGCTTTGGCAAACTCTTCCTCGTTTTCCTCACAAGTTTTAATCGTTTTACGGGTTAGATGGATCAAATTATTCAACGATGAGACTTGCATGTTCAAAGTCAATCGTTCTTCTTCAAATTTCATCAATGGTTCCAAAAGTTTCTCAGGTGTTTTGGGACTTTTAATCACGTTATAGAAATAACGGTTTCCCATACGTTGAAGATCTTTCGTCCGCCAGCGCAAGAATTTTTTTTCTTCAATGGATTGCGTATGAAGGGTCAAATCCAAGAGTGAATAAGGGGGACGGTTCACGCGAACCAGCAACTCTGACATTAGCGTGTATATTTCCTCGCGCGTCGCCTCTAATTCGCTGACCCAATCTATTAAGTCTCTTTTACCCTTAAAAGGCTTTAAGAAGCCCTTTAGAGAATGACCTTGTTTCAGCTTTTTATAAGAATTCAAATCAGGCATTTTTACGGCACCCTATTCAGTTCGACGTAACCGTCGTATTTGCCGCATCGTCCGATTTTGTCTTCCGCGTTCTTTTTGGTTTTGTCGCAACCGCCGGTTCTTCGGTTATTGCAGCAATTTTCTGGATGTCAGCTTTCATTTCTGTTTCAGATTCGAAAACTTCATCATCTTCCTCACCCATGACCTCGCCGGCAGCAAGCCCTGTTTTGCGCACAATGGCTGGCGCATAGCTCGACCGAATGGTGCCTTTCAAAACTTCATCAGGTGGCAGGCCATACTTCTCGATCGCTTCCCGCGCGCGCGCATTGTTCGCTGCGATGTCGTCGCGAGTCACGCCGGTGTTTCGATAGTTTTGAGTCAAAGCAAACACACTGCGCAACTGGTGCGCTGCTTGGTCCATCAAAACCTCCTTGTCTTTGCGTCCAAGCAAACCGACGTGCGTCGCCAGTAAAAGTTTTCGCGCCAGTTCGTCAAATTGAATGATCAGATAGACGCCCTGATAACCTGCTTGCGTAGAGACGAATACCGGCAGACGGGCAGGGCTCACGTTCAAGTTTTCAGAAATGGAAAGTTGAGAAGGTATCGAGTCGATGATGCTCTGGATTTCTTCTTTGAGCGTACCCAATCTTTTTTTGGCTTGTTCAACACGTTCTTCGATCTGAATCAACATCCAGTCCGCGTAAGGATCATCATTTGCGGCAGCATTCGAAATTGTGCCGCACATGGAAATGTAGCCCGTCAACCCCAAGACTCCTTGATGCTTTTCATCAGTGCGCGGCTTCCGACCTTGCCAGAGCCGGACAGCATGGTATGAGTGCAGGGTAAGCTGTATTTCAGACCTGAGCTTTCCCATGTTGATAATGGCTCGCCCCAAGTCTTGCTGTTGTGTGCTCATTGCTTTTTCCTTTCGTCAATTATTCCTATTTGTTGGTGAGGTCACTTTGCATGAGTCCCAAAAACCTTTCATCAATCAAACCGATTTCAATCGTTTTGGTTTATCGGGGACCCTTCCTTATTTTTATGGGTGTATGGTTTTGGTATAATCGTTCGTCTCCAGAAAGCAAATGCGAAATACCCCGCACTCACAAAAACTCCGCTGAAGAAACCAATAACAACGTAAACAATGGTTGGAACAACCAGACAAAGCCCATGTTTGACTTCATCGCTGAAACCGTTACTGCTGCTTTTCAGATAGTCGATGCAAATATCGTATGGACGCTTTTGATTCCGTTGCTTTACGTTCTTCTTGCCCATCGCCTCTCTTTGTATCGAGACCGAAGGAAGGAATACAACGTTATCGCCGATGAGATTCGTGAAGTGCTTCATAACGAATTCATGGCGCTTCCAACTGCAACCAACGGATTGTCCGCTGCACAGGTTGATAAGCTTCATGCTGTTCAGCTCTGCTGGTTTGGTTTCCGCTGGATATACAGCCTTCGCATCCACTTCGCCTATTGCCACTACCACAAACAAAAGGGCAGGCACGCTCAAGGGTGTCCATATAAAAACCCTGAAGCTGTTGAGGAAGCAATTAACACCATGCTGAATTTCGCAAAAAAAGCGTAAGCATCTTCTACTCATCAACGCGCTCACTTTCTTGAGCTCTTTCAAATTTTGAAAGAGCATGGTCGTATATTCGATATACCGCACAAACGCCGAGAATTCCTCCGGCTAGTATTGGTACAACCACGCTCAGGATTAAATTCAAATCATTCATGAATCACCTCGAAACTTTGTGATTAAGAAAATATGTCGTTGGGAAACGTTTCCCCGGGAAACGTTTTTATATGTCATAACTTTCCCCTCTGTC
>DAISYG010000020.1:0-27765 GCA_036825435.1 Casimicrobiaceae bacterium
AGATTCTCGCCGAAATTTTAAATATATTTCACATTCAATCGCCTGTTGGAGTTTTCTCCAACAGGCGTTGCCGCTAATGTTAATAAGCTAACCGCTTGTCGGCATAAAGCGAAAAAAGTTCCCCAGTTGTCGTAAGGTTTAAACACGCGTAAAAGCGCACAGTTTAAACAGAGCAAAATAAACCATCAAATAAACGTCGAGGCTGAACATGCTACCGAATCGCAAACAGAAAATAATGAAAACCCGCAGAAAAGTGCGAGGCTTCATGTTGGTTGAAGTGTTGGTTTCCATTCTGATTTTTGCGCTGGGGCTTCTTGCCATTGTCAGCCTTCAGGCGCGTACGGCGACAACAACGGGCGATATTCAATTCCGTGCGGAGGCGATGCATTTTGCAAACGCCTATGTTGGGAAAATGTGGGCGATGATTCCTGCTCCGCCGAGTGGAGATCCTGCTGGTCAAGACGGGTTAATTGACTTGTTCCAAAATGGAGCTCAGCGCAACATATTTCAGACTTTGGTTAGTGATCCAGTTCTCGGTCTTCCCAACGGCAATATATCCAACGTAACCATTACGAGAGGGACGGGGGCGGCGGGCGATATTCCCGTGACTAGTATGAGGGTGAGCATTCAAATTGATTGGACGGGGGCGGATGGCGAACCTCATAACTATGTTCATACGAGCGTTATCGGTCGGAATCCTTAGGAGATCAAAATGTTCATGAATCAACAAAAAGGATTTTCGCTGGTTGAACTGATGGTTGGGTTGGTGATAGGCCTTCTGGCGATTTTTGCGACTTATCGTGTTTATGAAAGTACCGAGGCAAATCAAAGAGCGCTTTCGGCGTTGAGCGACACGCAAATTTCGGGTTTGTTCTCCATTTATACGCTGAATCAGGAAATCACGAATGCAGGAGCAATACTTTTGGCGAATCGAGCCTTGCTCAATGGTTGTACCACTCCTAATACATTTCCACCGGGTGGTGTGCCGATAGCGATAGGTACGCCGACTGCTTTACCACTGTTCCCATTGCCGGTTGCGATTATTCCTGAGGATGATGATCCTGCGAATCCCGACCGGCTTTTTGACGAAGTGCATGTTTTTTATGGAATAGAGTCGCGGACCGACCGACCGATTCAGGGGACGCTGGCGGCACCGAATCTTGTTGTTGGTTCCGCAATGGGTATTGATCAGGGTTCCGTATTGCTGACTGATGCGGGTAACTGTCGCGTATTCTCAGTGGCTACCGCAACACCGGCTGTCGATCCGAATATTTTGCTAACCTTGGCTGCCGGATCAGACCTTGGTGGCCTGCCAGGAAGCATTAACCTGCTCAACATGGGTCAGGTCGTGCGTCGAAGTTTTTATGTTGACGCTAATAATACGTTGCAGATGAGACGGTGGGTGGTTAATGACACGGCCGGCGGCCTGAGATGGGTCGTGGACCGCATTGATCCGATTGCGAGCAACGTTCGCTTTTTCAGAGCGCAGTATGGCGTTGATATCAATGGTGACAGATCAGTAGATGTATGGAGGAATGCCGGAGACGGCGCCAATGAGATTTCCGTGGCGAATATTATTAACGGAGCAACGGATGTCGAAACCATCCGTGCGATACGCGTTGGGCTGGTTTTCAAATCGGATGAACCGGATAAAAGTTTAGGTAGCGAACCAGCCTTCCAACCTGTGTTCTTCAACGATTGTCCAGGGACTAGCTGCGGTGATGCACCGATAACCCCGTTGGCCTTTCCTGTTGCCGATCCTAGCGGTGTTTATGGGTGGCGACATCGCAAGTACGAAACCATTATTCCGATCAAAAACACGTGGTGATGAAGAGGCAAAGATGATGAGAAAAGAGCTCAAAACAAATAAAGGCCAACAGGGAATCGTGCTGATTATAACACTGTTGGTTTTGGTTGCGATGATGCTGGTGGCGACAGCCATGATCCGTTCTACCGATACAGCGATTCTTGCGATCGGCAACATGATGACAAGACAGCAGGCTGAAGGTCCGGTCAACTTTGTCGTAGAAAGGGTTCTTAATGATTATGCCCCGCTGGCTGTTGGCGCCAGCCCTCTCTATGTGCAGCAACTTGCGCTTGCGCAGGATTCCAGGGGGATTCCTTTGACCTTGCTGGGGAACACTCCTACTGCGCAGGAAACGACATTTAACGTCCCCGGAAACACCGATTACACGATACGAGCTGTGGTCGAGCAGATGTGTCGAAACGGCACTGATGGAAATCCGGTATGCATGACGGGAACAGGAGCGGGTGCAGGGGGAGAGGGTGCCATTTTTGATACGAACATGGATGGTGAGCTTACTATTGAGGTGGAAGGTGGGGGCGGGGCTTCCGCTATTGTTCGGATAACGATTCGCGTTGACGGCCCAAGAAATACGGTTGCTTTTGCCCAGGCTTTTCTGAGTTAAGCCGGGGTTGAATAAAGTTTCAGGAGATTATTATGAATAACGTGCAGACACTTCACAAAATGACGCAAACTGTTTTGGTGATGTCGCTTTTGTTTTCTTCCCTGCTATTGGCGGCGCCCAATCCGAGCAGTCCGGTCGTGATTGCGGATGAGCCGATGGATGTGACCAAGAGCGTTCCTATCAACATGATGTTGCTGGCGGATGATTCGGGGAGCATGACTTGGACGCACGCGCCAGAAGGAATCGGTGATATTGAGCGCGCTTGTTGGCGCGGAGCCGATGGCATTATCGGTGGTGGGCCTGTCTGCACACCTTTGGATCCGAACTGCCACATTATCGACGTTTGTGGCTATCCGTATCCCAATCCCTATCGGACAAATGATTTATTGGAAGCGCAGAAGAAAGCCGTCACAGTATTGCCGCCGCCGCTTGCCGCGAATGGCTTTAACAACATGGCGTACAATCCTGAAAATATTTATCGCCCACCAGTTTTCTTCAAGGAAGACGGTACGATGGCTAGCTTTCCTTCGATGAAGGACGCCAGTGAAGGATGGACCAAGGTTGGTTGGCCGGATGAGGTTGAGGGAATACAACGACCAGTGGGCGTACCAGTCACTTTGAATTTCAGGGATATACAGACTTTGTATCCGACAGAGCGCAATTATAAAGCGGATCAGCGTTATACGTTGCAGCACCGCTATATGGTTAATGCATCTTCGGCGCAGGAAAATGAACTGAATAAAATCATGGGCGCAACACCGCTCCATTATTTCCGTACCAGCGTCAAGTGGTGCAAATACTATCAATCAAGATCGGCAACATCTGATGGAAACCCTGTTACGCCAGACAATGTTTACGAAGGAGTCCTTTTCTTGGATTCGGCGTCACCTCAGGATTGCCAAAAAGAACGCACGGATGAATATAAATATCCATATTACTACTATCCTTACGGCGAATATTATACGCCGAACAGGGAAAATCATCTGCTTTTCCCTTCGTTTACCGTGGTTGTTCTTGATTATGCTGACCCATCCACAGGAAGTGCCGTTACTTACGGAGCTTTCGACGATGACGGCAATTTCGTGGAAAAAACGCGGCCATACGAAGAAGAGCTGGAAAACTATGCGAACTGGTATGCCTATTACAGTAATCGCACGGCTGCGACACGGACAGTTACAACATTTGCCTTGGCAGGAATTGACGAGGGCAGAATGTTGCGCATGGGTTTCACGACGATTAATAGCTCATCAAGTATCGATAAGCCGATTGATACCTATGCTCATGGTACGGTAGACGGAAATAAAAACAAATATGAAATATTCAAGCAACTGCTGGAACATACTGTCGATCCTGTGGCTAACTACGGCACACCATTAAAAACGGGTATTGATAATGTGCGAAGAGCGTTCTCCGGAGACGATTTTGTGATTTATAGTTGCCAACGCAACTATACCGTCGCCTTAACGGATGGTCTGTGGAACGATGATAATTTTTCGGGAGTGAGCAACCAGGATTACAAAGTAACGGTGACGCCCCCCAAACCCGTTCGCGTTCTGGGAACCGATTTGGTGCAAGGCTCATTCTGGCCTTATCCACTTCGAGAAGGTGCGACGCAAACCAGCAATTCTCTTGCCGATGTCTCGCTCTATGCCTGGTTAAATGATTTGCGCTCGGATATGTTCCAATATGATGTGGATCAAACCACACAAGATCCGGCAGAGTGGCGGCACATGAATCTGATTGCGCTTTCTTATGGGTCAGAGGGAACGTTGACAGGTGATCAAGGACAACTGTTGAGAGATATTCGCGATCAAAGCAAAGAATGGCCGGTTCCGTTGAAGAATGACCCAACTGCAGTGGACGATTTGTGGCACGGTACTCTGACCGGTTTTGGCGTGTATGCTTCATCGACAAACCCTGACAAGTTTGATACGGCTATTGAGCATGGCACCAATTTCTATCAAACGGGGTTAAGTTCCATTTTGAACCGAGGCGGCAATTATGCTGAGGTCGCTTTTTCTTTGGATCGACTTACGGATACCACGGAATATTATTATTATCAGGTCAATTTCAGTGCGGGCTGGAGCGGTGATCTTATCAAAAGAGAATTGTTTTCTGACGTGAAAGCGTGGGATGCGTCACAATCGCTTGCCGATAGATTGGATATTAGCGGTGCATGGGAGACTGACCGCAACATATTTACTGCTTTGCCGAACGGCGTGGGCGTTGCTTTCACCTTTGATAATTTGGATGCAACGCAGAGAGCGACTTTGCACCCGACAGATGCCACTGAACAAAAAGACATTATTGCCTATTTGCGAGGGGATACGAGCAACGAATTCGTCACTTTTGGCGATGGCAAATACCGAGCGCGCACGGGTCCTTTGGGGGACTTTGTTCATGGTTCACCGGTGTTTGTGCCTGATGAGCCAGAGTTTCATTATAACGATGATGGCTATGAGTCCGATAGAGAAAGCCTGAACGTCAAGTATTCGGAATTTAAAGATAAGTTCAAAGGTCGAAAGCCCGCGGTCTATGCTGTGGGCAATGATGGAATGTTGCATGCTTTTCATGCTGGAATTGGAACCAGAGGAAGCGAAGAGCTGTGGTCATTTATCCCACCAGAGTTATTCCGCGCCAAAGAAGACAGAGGAATCGTCAATCTTGCCCTTCTTCCTGAAGAAGGAACAAAATGGCAACACTATTATCACATTGATGCAACGCCTCGTATTATCGATGCCGACTTGAATAACGCGCAGAGCGAGGATGATGAACCAGATTGGCGCACCGTTTTGATCGGAGGCATGGGGAAAGGGGGTACTTCCTATTACGCGCTTGACGTGACGGATCCCGGTAATCTCAATGGGGACCAGAACGCCGATGCATTCATGTGGACCTTTACCGACCCCAACATGGGCTACACTTTTGGTCGCGCGCTGATCGTCAAGATGAGAATGGAAGATATCTCAACAAGTGGCGGTTTTGTCGACAAATGGGTTGCAATCCTTCCTTCCGGGATTAACAACGGAACTGGAGAGGGGCAACCCAAAAATGGTGATGGTAGAGGACGAATTTTCATCGTTGATATCAAAGATGGCACTCCGTTATTTGAGATGGTCACCCCGAATGCGGGAACACCTGAAAGACCGAATGGTTTGACGTTTATCCGTGGGTTTGTCGTTGGTGAAGAAGATCAGCGCGTGCTGGACGTTTACGGCGGCGATCAACTGGGTAACGTCTGGCGGTTCTCTTTCTTGCGGCAAGACCCGGGAACTGGAAAGTTTACCAAGGTGGTCAGAGAAGTTACACGCATTGCGGAATTGAAAGATCCTGACGGGTTGCCACAGCCGGTCAATACCGAACCACGCATGGAAGTTACCAAAAAAGGTAAGGACGACGAACAACGTTGGGTCTTGATTGGTACTGGCCGCTTTTACGACGATAAAGATTTATATGACCGTGAAACAGGAACTTATATAGCCCCGATTCACAGTGTTTATGCGCTTAAAGATGGCACTTGGGGTTCATCTGACCCATCGTTGGCGGTGTACGACAGAAGCGATCTGGACGATATTACCGGTGCCCCCTCGCCGACCTTGTCGTCAGACAAGGGGGGGTGGGTCAACGATTTGGAAAAAGGCTTCCAAATGATTACCAACATGGATTCTCTTTCGGGTGGTTCAGAGCTTAAGGGATACCTTGCCTTCGCGGCTAACCGCTTCCTGCTCCCTGGAGCGGAAGGGCTTAACCCGTGCGCAACATCGCTATTCGAGTCGAGGTTGTATCAAAGAGAATTGATAACGGGCTTTGCCTTGACTGGAGGGAGTGGAGGTGCCAGAGATTACCATAGTAGCTATCAAGCGGGACTTACCACGATCAAATATCTTAATGATCCTGATCATGGAATCATATTGGCGTATGTCACGCTTGAAAAAAATACGGATTCAGACTGGGTGCCTCCCAATATTCATGCAGGCGGCGGCGGTGGAGCAGCTGGTAATCCGAGCCGAAGAAGCACCATCCGTTATATTCAATAATCAATATTGACTATGGCGACGTACAGGATTTCAGAGATAAATTGAACAGAGGTGTATGATGAACATGAATCAGACGCTAAAAAGGTTTTTTCAAACGGCTGTTTTTTCGACGGCGGCGTTGATGTGTTGCTCAACGGTTTGGGCGGACGCGAATGATCCGATTCTGCCAGGTCCCAAAGCAAGAAGTGAAGCTGAAGGTTTGGGGATTGGCAGTCTTATTTCCACGGCTTTCATGGCAACGCCCAAGAAAGAAGACGGCTCCGGCGGGGAGGTAGTCGTGTGGGGCTATCGTAGAAACGGACATAGTGGCAACTATAACTGGAATGGTCATTACGTCGGCTTTGAAAGTTTTGGGGACCCCAATCAAAGAAAACAGCCACGACTTTCGACGGTAAAGGATTTTACCGATCCCAACCATCCGCTCGGCCAACAAAAAGTGGTGCGATTGTTTGCTACCGCACACAATATGTATGCGATGACCGAAGAGGGTGAACTGTGGGGCTGGGGGGATTCACTTTATGGTACTGCTGGCTGCGTCACTACTGGCTATGAAACTGGAACTGATGCCAGTAACAGGCATACCGATTACAATATTAATATGTTTAGCTATAATTTGCCTGATGGCACGACAGGAAAAGCGCCCCATTATCAATCAAGACCATGTCCGTCTTTTGGAACTTTGACGCCTACGGCGCAAATCAAAAAGAAAGCTGTTTATATTGATGGCGGCGAATACAATACGATCGTCATCACCGAGGATAATCAAGTCTATACTTGGGGACGCGATTATTTTGCTCAAACAGTAATGGATCCTGCCTTGGCACCGACGGTTAACGTCTACCCGGGAGCTATAGGTACGGACTATGCGAAGAGAGTTCCCTACAATATTACCCATTATTTCAAAGATGATGACGATGATCAGGAAACCCCCGTCTTGGTCGGCGGTGCCTATGAAGGTCAATACGCATTGACGGTTGATAAAAAAGGCAAATATAGTCTTTGGGGTTGGGGCAGGAACAGGGCATCAGAAATCAGAAATGCAACTGGCGGGATAGACAACGGGGCAAACATGGTCAGAACACCCCATCGAATGACCCAATACGACCACATTGCCAAAAACATTATTTACGTAAACGGCGGTTATCAACATACGACCGTTTTGCTTGATGATGGGCGGGTTTTCGGTTCTGGCATGAAAGGTTATTTGGGTGTCGGCGCGACGTACCCGGACTGTATGCCCGATGCTCCCGCAAACCGTGTTTTTAATCCCATGCAGATCATGGGCACGGGAACGGGATATCCCAATGTTTCAAGGTTGATCACTCGGTATATTGGTAGCGTCGCGGTTCCTGAAGATGATCCGAACCATATCTATCACTGGGGTTTTCGTTGTGATGCTACTGTCAGAACCCCGAATGGGGGAAATGGTTTGGGAGCTTACCAGCAAATATATGGCGATTTGCCGGTTAAAAGACAACTCAGCGGAGAGTTAAAATCGATAGGTGTTGTCAAGGAAGCCATCCTTTATCAGAATACGGATAATGAACTGTACGGAATTGGCTACACTGATCAGGGGATTATCAACTTTTGTGAAAACTGGGTGCTTTCATGGAATCAAAGACCATGGCTTAATCTCTCGCCGAGAGACTTTGAAATCTATTCAATGAATTGGACTCGTAAAAGGGAGGATGGCGGAATGATTACGGGTGGCAGGAGGATTCGCTATGAGGATTTGATCGATGTTGAAAATTCTGGACATTGTGACGGTACTTTTCCAAGCAGTCATTCTGCTTACCCAGGGAAGTCAAGGAACGATGTGCGGAGGTGGACAGCCTATGATGACGGTAGAGATGGTCCTGTACCTACTCGGGCAAGGAATCACGCTCTTTATTATCAAACGCCAGAATCATAATTGTTATTAGATTGAATCCCCTTAATACGCTCTGTTCTGTCAGGGCGTATTTTTTGTTATTTTGGTTGATGAAAGTGGCACATATCGTATAATATGTGCCACTTTGGTTTGTACGTAAAACAACAATGATTTTTGAACAAAAGCAGCAAAAAATTAAATCTACCACATTGATTTTTTGTGGTCTTTTGTGCGCCGCAGTGCTGTTTTCCGCAGGAACAGATGCAGCCAACGTCCGGCAAACAGAAGAAAAGCCGTTCCAGGCCGAACAACGTTTAGAAACCATCACGGTTTTAGGAGAATCGGAATCTGCGCCAACCAGCCCTGTGCTCAGTCCCTTCGGCGTCCAATACAACACCATCAATGAGCAAAATATTCGCGATCAAAACAGTATGGATTTTGTTTCGGCCATGCGCAACATTCCGGGCGTGATTTTCCAGAGCAAGAACGCGGTGGGTAGCCAAACCAGTCACAGTCTTTATGTACGTGGACGTGGAGCGAGCCATCCCAGTCCAGACTTGGCGATTCAGTTTGATGGAGTGCCGCGTAGTGGCGCGTTGTATGGGCAAACGCTTGGCGACAGCATTGCGGTTGGCACGATTGGTGGGATGGAAATTTATAAAAGTCCGCAACCGGTTCGATTTGGCAGCGGCTACGCACTGGTTGATGTTATGCCCAAACGAATGATGAGTGATGGCATGGAGGGTCATTTGGGACTACGCGCCGGGACTTATGCAACCTTTGTCGAAGATGCGGCGGCGGGCTACAAAAACCAACACTTCGATATTTATGCGGCGCAGAATTGGACTTCCAGCAACGGACATCGAGCTCATTCGCGCGCACAACAGGAAAACTATTATGTCAATGTCGGTTATGCATTGAACGATCGTTGGGACGTTCGCTTTCTGGCTAATGCAGTCAGTGCGCAAACATTGGCGCCGGGACCGAACGAAAAACCGAGCAGCGATAATGGAATCAGTTGGCCGATGGCGGAGCGCTTTGACACACGCACTTCTTTTTCAACGCTGACGCTGAACCACCATTACACCAACGCGGAAGGCTATCTCAAAGCGTATTGGGATGACACCAAGTTTGACCTTCTGCAGGAGTTGAACAACGGCGTTCGCTATGATGATGGCGGGAGATGGTCGCGGCAACACGTCAAACTTTATGGCTTGCGCGGTAAGGAAACAATTCATCCTTGGCAGCAAGGGGAAATAATGATCGGATTTGATCTTGATAAGACCGACTTCACCAATAAGCAGCACACCTATGCGACGGGAGCTACAACATTATGGGATTTCCCTGACACCACGATGTTTTCCCCCTATATAGGTTTCAATCAAACATGGGGAAGCGCTGATACGTGGCACATCACACCTTCTGTCGGCTTTCGCTATTACCGACACGATGAGTTTGCCAATAAGTCATCACCGCAAGCCGGACTGGTTTTGGGTTATGACCAAACTGATATCAATATCAACTACTCGCGAGGCGTCAACTATCCTTCTCCGGTCGTTTTGCAAGGATTATTCGGTGTCAACGGCCTGGATAATCCGCAGCAGTTCTGGCAAGACTTGAAACCGGAAGTCGTCGATCATTACGAGTTTGGTGTCAACCACGCTTGGGAAGACAAAGCAAATATCAGCGCAACGGCTTTCTACGATAAAGGGCGCGATCGCTTCCGTGTCTATTTTGGTGGCCCAACACCAGCAAGCTACAACGACCCGATCGGGCGCTACCGCATTCGTGGTTTGGAGTTGGCTTCATCTGTCAAACCGTTAGCTAATTTGGAATTGTTTGCGGGCGCAACCTGGTTGGATGCCAGCGCCAAAGGTCGCAATGGTGTTTACCGCGACGCCATGCCTTATACGCCGGATTTCACGTTACAAGCGGGCGTGCATTGGAACTACGACGAGCGTTATTTTGTTTATGTCGATATGCAGCATATTCGTGGTTTGTATCAAGGGACAAGCATGCGCACGACCGGGTTCGATTATGGCGAGCTTTCCGGGAAGGATAAGCTGGATAATATTACCTTGTTCAATGCACGGCTGAGTCACAAAATAAAAAACCCGGGCTGGCAAGTTGATGAGATGGAAATATTTCTGGCCGTGGACAATCTTTTCGATCAGGATTATGAGTACGCCAAAGGTTATCCAATGCCGGGAATCACGGCAATGGCAGGCATCAATATTGATTTTTGATCGCGAGGAACATGATGCAAGATCAAATGCGAAAAGATTTTTTTGAAACCCATGGCGCGGGTTGGGAAGAGCGCAACTACACTCCGGGAAAACGCGAACAGGTACGGCGAATGGTGCAAGCGTTTGCGCTGAAGGAAGGGCAGCGCGTGCTGGACGTTGGTTGCGGCGAAGGCATCTTGTTTCCTTATGTGCGCGAGGCACTTGGCGCATCGGGAGGAATCATCGCACTGGACCCATCGGAGGGCATGCTCAAAGGAGCGGCGCAAAAGAATGAAGCGTTGCTCATCCAAGCTGAAGCCGAGCATATCCCACTGATTGCGAATTATGTTGATCAAGTTATTTGTTTTGCGGCTTTCCCTCATGTCGCGGACAAGAAGCAGGCCGTACGCGAATTTTTCCGCGTCCTGCGAGCGGGTGGGAAAGTTTTTATTGCGCACCTGATGAACCGTGACGAGTTGAGCGCGCATCACGAAAAACACCATGCGGTACGTCAGGATCGGCTCCCCAATTTTGAAGACATGAATCAATTGTTTGTGAGTGCGGGTTTCGCGCAAACGTATCTTGATGAAAAGCCGGGTTGGTATTTATTCGTTGCTGAAAAAGGAAGTGAGTGATGAAACGTTTTCTGATTGCATTGACGTTGTTGTTATTATTGTTGCCTGTGATGGCGAAGGCGTCTGATGATTTCAAAGTCATTGCCGGAACCTCGTTGGTCGAAGATATCGTGAATGATTTGACGGATGGCAGGGCAACGATTCTGACGCTGATTCCTGGGGCTTCATGCCCCGGTCACGGTGATACCAAAGCAAGCGATGTTGTTTTTGCTGCTCACGCCGAGCTCGCCGTGTTGCCCGCGTTCCAGAAAAACCTTCCCCCTGTCGTCAATCTCTTCAAAGCGGCGAATAATGATCGCCTGCATATGGAAATCGTTGATCTGGTGGGAAACTGGATGATGCCGCCAATACAGCGTGAGGCCATCATGCAGATCAGCCGTGCGCTTATTAAGGCACGCCCAGATTGGGTGGCTGATATTGAAGCGAAGAAGCAAAATCGTTTACGCCGGTTGGAAGAGGCTGAGCGTACTGTGCAGACACAGTTGCAACCGTTGCATGGCATGCCTGTAATTGCAGCCAAAATGCAGGCAGATTTTCTTGCTTGGACAGGACTTTCGGTACAGGCAACATATGGAGGACTCGAAGAAATGACGCCCAATACCATGGCAGCATTGATCAATGATAATCGCAAAAAAAATATTGTTGCCGTGATCGACAATCTGCAAAGCGGAGCGTCAGTTGGAAGGCCTTTGGCAGAAGAGCTTGGTGTATCGCATCTTGTTCTTTCCAATTTTCCCGGATCATCGTCAGTGGCGATCGATTATTTTTCGTTATTGAACGAAAATGTCGAGCAGTTATTACGATTACGTGGTTCGCAACGGTGAGCCCATCAACTTCATCAATCGCTCTTCACAATGTTTATGTACGTTTTGGCGCGCGTACAGTTCTGCATAATATTGACCTTGAGCTTTCCTGTGGCGGTTTTCATGGCCTGATCGGTCCTAACGGCGCAGGAAAATCAACGCTGCTTGGATTATTCAATGGAATGACGGCAGCCAGTTCCGGCCGTGTTGTTTTTTCGGGAGATGAAGTTTCGTCGCAGACGGTATCCAAAATACGCCTTGATATTGCCCATGTTTTTCAGTTGATTGATATTGATCCAAAAATACCGATCAGCGTTTACGAAACCGTGTTGGCGGGAACGTATGGTCGTCTCGGTTTGTTCAAAAATCCACAACAGCGGGAAAAAGCATCGGCAATACGCGCGCTTGAAAACGTTGGTTTGCTGACGTTAAAAGATCGTCCCTTGGGGCAGCTTTCCGGTGGTGAGCGACAAAAGGTTGCGATTGCTCGAGCGTTGGCACAGGAACCAAAACTATTATTATTGGATGAACCGACGGCGTCATTGGATTGGCAGGCGCAGCGCGATATATTGAATCTGGTCAAAGAGCTTCAGAAACATTATGCAATCACCGTGTTGATGGCGACGCATGACTTGAATGCTGTTGCAACAATTGCCGATAGGGTCGCGATGTTGAAAGAGGGAAAAATTCTTTGGACGGGCGATGTCGAACAAGCGATGGATGAAACGCGGTTAAGCGAGCTATACGATGTTCCGATCACAATTTATAAGCACGGTGCGCGCCGTGTTGCCTTGTTTTGAATAGATGATGGACGCTTCATTTCTCAGCTATGGTTTTCTGCAAAAAGCACTGTTGATGGCCATCATCTCCGGTGCGACATGCGGCGCTGTTGGCGTTTTTATCGTGTTGTGGCGCGTCGGTTTTCTGGGGATTTGTGTTTCGCACGCTGCTTTTGCCGGCGCTTTGATCAGCTTGTGGATTGGCGTACCACCGCTTGCGGGCGGGATGATCGGCAGTTTGGGTGCTGCGGCAATGGTCGGCCCGATGGCGGATCGCTCCAATTTATCACCAGACACCGCCATCGGTGTCATCTTTTCCGTTGCTTTGAGTCTGGCGGTTCTGGCGTTGGCGATGTTGCCCGGCGCACGCACGGAAGGGTTGAATTTTCTTTGGGGCAGCTTGCTGACCGTGACACATTTTGATCTGATTCTGATGGCGGTAGCGGCGGTCGTCCTGTTTTCTTTTATCTATCTTTTTTTCAAAGAAATTCAGGCGACGATCAGTCAACGGCAGGCCGCGATTGCGGCGGGTATTCCGGCACAAGCAATTTTTTATATTATCTTGATTCTGCTTGGTCTTATTGTCGCAATTGCGCTCAAAGCGGTCGGTGGCATCTTGATTTATGCGCTGATTATTACACCGGCAGCAACCGCGCTTCAATTGACGTATAGCTTGAAACACATGTTTTTGCTGTCGGCGTTCGTCGGCTTTGTGGCATCGGTTATCGGTTTATGGATCTCATTTTATTGGGCAATACCGACAGGTGCCGCAATTGTGCTGACCGCAACTTTGCTGTTGGTTATTGCCATTATTTTTTCGCCCAAAAAACAACGCTGGTTTTCATAAATCACTATTCAGCGTAATAGCTTACGCGCAGGGGTTGATTTCCACGGTAACGTGCGCCAGTTCCTCGTGAGGCGTCAATAGTTTTTTGAAATCGTCGGGTGTTGCGGATTGGTTGGTGGCGAGGGAAAGTATCACGGAATATTTGTCTTTGCCAACGCGCCAAACGTGTAGATCGGTGATGTGCGCTTGGTATGGAGCGCTTTCAATGCAGCTTTTGATTTCGTTTACAAGCGGCGTATCCATCTCGGCATCGAGCAGAATACGCGACGTATCGCGCACCAAACCATATGCCCATACCAAGACAATAATGCCGCCGACGATACCCATGACCGGATCAAGCCAAGCGGCGCCAAAAAATTTTCCGCCAAATAGTGCGACGATCGCGAAAACGGATGTCATCGCATCGACCAAGACATGAATGTAAGCCGAACGTAAATTCAGATCGTGGTTTTCTTCTTTTTCTTGATCGCGTGGATGTTCATGCGGATGTTCGTGAACATGATCGTGTCCGTGGTTATGGTGATGATGCCCGCCACCTTTGAGCAGCCACGCACATGCCAGATTGACCAGTAAGCCGGTAAACGCCAACAGGATCGCCTGATTGTAGTGGATTTCGACAGGCGAAATCAGGCGCTCGGCTGAATGGTAAAGCATCAAGAACGCAACCATGATCAAAAACAAGGCACTGGTAAATCCACCCAGTATCTCGATTTTCCAGGTACCGAATGCGAAACGATGATCACGAGCAAAACGCCGCGCTGCCGCGTAGGCAATAACCGCCAAACCGAGCGCCAGTGTGTGTGAGCTCATGTGTAAACCATCTGCCAGCAGTGCCATAGAATTGAATAGGACACCGCCAACAATCTCGACAACCATCATCACTGCCGTGAGCAGCGTTGCCCAGCGAACGCTGCGCTCAGCGAGTGGATTACCTTCGTCGAAAACGTGGATGTGCTGCCATTGTTCAGGCTGAGGTTGGGGCGGATTGGTTGTATCGGTTGATGTCATGTTGATCTCTGTAAATCGTGATATACTATATACCAGTATAGTATAAAAGGAGAAAAAAGTCATGTCCCATACCGTTCATTACAAAAAACCACTGTTGACACGCATTCGCAGGATCAAAGGTCAGGCTGCAGCGTTGGAAAAGGCATTGGAAAGCGAAGCCGAGTGTGCAGAGGTGTTGCAACAGATCGCCGCGATACGTGGCGCGACCAATGGGCTGATGTTGGAAGTGCTGGAAGGGCATATTCGCGAGCACCTATGCAACGAGGACGCGTCGATGGCGCAGCGGAAGCGCGATCTTGAACATGTGGTGTCGATTTTGCGCTCTTACATGAAGTGAGTTTCCCGAAGTCGGGATAACACATACAATAGCGGAATGCGAATACTGGCGCTGGATACTTCAACCGAATGGCTTTCCGTGGCAACAGGCGTGGGCGACGATGCAACGTCGCTGCGTTGGCATGCGCGTGATAATCATGCAGGCTCTGCGCACTCCGGCCAAATCCTGCCGTTGATACAAAAGCTTTTGCAAGAAACAAATACAAAACTGGCAGATATTGATGTCATCGCTTATGGTGCGGGTCCCGGATCGTTCACCGGGGTGCGCATTGCATGCAGTGTTGCGCAAGGCTTGGCGCTGGCGCGTGGTATTCCGTTGGTCGGTGTTTCCGGTTTGCAGGCAATAGCATATCGTGCGTATGAACAATATGGTTGGTCGAACGTTGTCAGCATTTTGGATGCACGGATGCACGAAGTTTATGTTTCGGCTTTTCGTATTGAAGGCGGTGTGGCCAAGGAAGTGACGGAGACGCGCGTTTGTCGTCCCGATGTGTGGTTGCAAGAGCATCAGAAAAATTTCGCGAATGAAACATGGTATGCCGTAGGTGATGGGTTGGTGGCTTATCCGCAACTTGAATCATATTTTGCGAAGACCGACAACAATGCTCGCCCACAAGCACAGGCCATTGGCAAAATCGGTGCAGCAGCTTTTCTCAACGGCGAAACATTATCGCCGGAGCAGGCGCTACCGCATTATGTTCGTCAGCGTGTTGCGCTGACGATTGCACAGCGCCAGGCGGGAGAAAAACTATAATGAGTGAAGCTGTCACTGAACCGGTTTATCCGTTGCCGCCTGCAGGGTTCAATATGCGGATGATGACCGCAGACGATCTGGCGCAAGTCATCGCTATTGAACGAGAAGCACAGTTAACACCGTGGGGAGAGCAATCATTTCTTGATGCAATTGTGGCAAACGATATTTTGCCGGTGGTCTTGCATCAAGACCAAGTTGTTGCTTACGGCGTATTGAAAATGATGTGGGAAGAAGCGGAAATCTTGAATCTTGTTGTGGCGCAGGAGTGGCGGCGACACGGATTGGGACGTTTCCTGGTTCGTCACCTCGTGCGCAGCGCGGGGCTAAATGGTGCGCAGAAGGTTTTTCTTGAAGTGCGCGAATCCAACACGGGCGCACAAAAGCTGTATGAACAGGAAGATTTTTCGATATTCGGGAAGCGGATCGGCTACTATGAAACAGAAGACGGTCGCGAAGATGCCTTGCTGATGAGGTGGGTACACAATGATGAAGCGTGATGAATTGCTTGAAGAGCTGGGCTTGACGCCAATCTGGTATTTGCGCGAAAAACAAATAGCGACACATCCTTCTGAGGATGAAGCAAGGGAGAGTGCATCAACGAAAGTGCGTGAAAACACGCAAGAGATTGCACATCAATCAGACTGCATCACAGATATCAATCAACGGGCGCAACGGATTGCGGCGTTGGAATGGGATGCACTTGCCGAAGATATCGCTTCCTGTCGAGCCTGCGCTTTATGTGAGCGACGACACAAAACAGTCCCCGGTGTTGGTGATCATAGCGCGCGCTGGCTTTTTATCGGCGAAGGACCGGGTGCGGAAGAGGATAAACAGGGCGAACCTTTTGTCGGACAGGCTGGGAAATTGCTGGATCAGATGTTGCGTGCATTGAACATGAATCGACACCAAGAGGTTTATATTGCCAACGTCGTCAAATGTCGCCCGCCGGGAAATCGCGCACCGTCACCACAGGAAGCTGAAACGTGTCGTCCGTATCTTGAACGGCAGATCACATTGATTCAACCAAAAATTATCGTTGCGCTAGGTAAGAGTGCGGTGTCGCTATTATTGAGTACCGACGCCAGTATTGCCAGCCTTCGTGGACGGATTCATCATTATCGTGATATTCCGCTGGTGGTGACGTATCATCCTGCTTATTTATTGCGTAGTTTGACCGAAAAAGCAAAGGCATGGGAAGATTTGTTATTGGCGCGAAAGGAAATCCAGAAAAGCGAACGATAGGTGCAACGTTTTTCATAACTAATATTTTCTGTCGAAATCATTCGTCACCGTACGGGCAATCACCCACACATCAACTTGATCAGCGCCCGCTTTCACCAATGCCTGGGCGGCAGCGCGTGCGGTTGCGCCGCTGGTCATCACATCATCAACCAAAATAACGTGTTTTCCTGCAAGCGGCGCAGTGCAGGAAAATGTTTGTCGTACGTTTTGGTGGCGTTTGTGCCAAGGTAGTGTCGCTTGTTGCGGTGCATCTTTGATGCGCAGCAACACATTATTGAGTAGAGGAATCTGCAAGGAACGAGACAGGTTGCGCGCGATTTCCTGTGCCTGATTAAAGCCACGTTCAATTTGACGATGGCGCGACAGCGGCATGGCAATAAGCGTCGTAGGCGGCGTGAAAGAGTCACTTCGGTATTGCGCAAGGTAGGCATCGTGTAGAAGAAGAGCCAGCGGTTTAGCCAGCGCCAGCTTCTTCCCGTATTTGAAATCCTGAATAATACGGTCAACGGGAAAAGCATAACGGCAAGCGGTGAGTGTGTTTTGGAAAGGAGGTGGTTTTTGTAGGCAAGCGCCGCAAACCGCATAGTTGAGCGTTGGTAGCGCGCAACGCGGACAACGATCACCGATACGCGGGAGTGCGGCGCGGCAAGGTAAACAAAAAGGTTGCGTGCCCGAAGGTGCGCCGCATAATACGCAGCGCCACGGCGCCAGAAAATGAAACCACGAGCTTAGTACATGTTTCACGTTGGTCGAGCGTGAAGTGTCAGGTGTGGGAGTTGTTCCTGCGCGGACAACAATGAAGCGCCGATGACGGCGGACGGCATCGATAAAAAATTTAGCCCGGGAATAATAGTCATCAGTAGAACGCCGCAACCGAAACCAAAAACGGATGCTGTGTGCTGACGTGCGATACAGCGTTGCGCAGGGAAAAGAATGCCGTGATTGGCCAGCGGGTAATCCAGATATTGCAAAGCCAGCATCCATGCGCCGAACGCACCCCACAATAAGGGAAATAAGATATTGAGTCCCGGGATAAGCAGCAGCAGAAAAAGAGGAATGGCGCGGATGGTGAAATAACCGAGCTTACGCAATTCGCCGAGCGGCGCATAAAGAGCATCGCGCCACCAAGGTAATTCGGGACGTTGCGTCTGGTGATGGGTTGCCCAGTCTTCAACACGTTCGGCAAGAAAGCCATTGAACGGCGAGGCAATGATATTGGCGACGATGGTAAAGCCGTAGAACAGAATCAGAATGGCGCTCAATGCCAAGAGCGGCACAATAAGCCACGACAGCCAAGCAAGCCAATCGGGGAGTGCGGACAACCATTGACGTAGTTGTGCGTAAGCGCCACTACCCGCCCAATATAAACCGAAACCGAAAAGCGTCGCATTGATCAGAATCGGCAGCCACACCAAAGTACGCCATTCGGGATGCAGAAGCAAACGCAAACCACGGAAGGGGTAACGAAAGCCTCGAACGAAAAGAGCGTACATCAGTTAGACATCAAAGGAAACACTGATTCATTACTGCGCACGCGTAATACGGCGTTGGAATTCTTCTCAAAATGCTCATTTACACTAAATAAACTCCGCTTTTTCGTCGCGTTTTTTGGAAAATTTCGCCTTGTCTTGCCCGTGCTCGCGACATTAATCAGTGCTTCCTCAAGTCTGTTCATCACTATTGTTGGAAAGCGTTTTTTGCCGCGCTGATGGTTTTCTCGATATCGGCGTCGGTATGCGCGGCAGAAACGAAGCCCGCTTCGAACGCTGAGGGTGCAAGGTTGATGCCTTGATCCAACATGGCGTGGAAAAAGTGGTTGAAACGGTCAACATCACAAGCCATGATTTCAGCGTAAGAGGTTGGCACTTGCTTGGCAAAGTAAATACCGAACATACCGCCGATGGAGGCAGCCGAAAAAGCAATATTGGCTTCTTGAGCGGCTTGTTGCAAACCAGCCATCAGTTTTTGTGTTGTTGCCGTCAATTGATTGAAGAAATTGGGCGCGCCGATCAGCTTCATGGTCGTCAGTCCAGCGGCAACGGCGACCGGATTTCCTGACAAGGTGCCAGCTTGATAAACAGGGCCAAGCGGAGCAATTTTTTCCATGATATCGCGACGACCGCCAAACGCTGCCACTGGCATGCCGCCGCCGATCACTTTACCCAGCGTCGTCAAGTCCGGTGTAATCCCAAACAATCCTTGCGCACATTGCGGATGAACGCGAAAGCCGGTCATTACTTCGTCAAAAATCAATACCGCACCATATTGCGTGCATAACGCACGCAAGCCCTCGAGAAAACCGGGTTTCGGTTGCACCATATTCATATTACCGGCAATCGGTTCGACGATGACGGCGGCGATATCGTCGGACGTTTTTTTGAATGTTTCGGTAATGGCATCGAGATCGTTGTACGGTAAAACGATGGTTTCGTTGGCAATCGCTGCGGGCACACCTGCCGATGATGGTTGCCCAAACGTCAACATGCCCGAACCGGCTTTAACCAACAAGCTGTCGCCGTGACCGTGGTAGCAGCCTTCGAATTTGATGATCTTGCTGCGTCCGGTAAAACCGCGCGCGAGCCGTAATGCGCTCATCGTCGCTTCGGTTCCCGATGAAACCAGACGCACCATTTCCAGCGAAAGCAGACGCGCGCACAACAATTCTGCCAGTTCGATTTCCGCTTCTGTCGGAGCACCAAACGATAAACCCTTCGCAGCGCTTTCCTGAACGGCGCGCACGACGTCAGGGTGCGCGTGACCGACGATGGCAGGCCCCCATGAACCGACGTAGTCGATATAATATTTTCCATCGGCGTCCCACAAATAGGCGGCTTCAGCGCGTTCGATAAAGCGCGGCGCACCGCCGACAGAACGAAACGCTCTGACCGGTGAATTAACGCCTGCCGGAATGGTTTTTTGTGCACGTTCAGAAAGAGCTTCGTTGCGGTTCATCCATAGTCTCCTTACCTGATTTCAATACCGATACCATTATTGGCTTTTGCGAGTTGTCTTTTTAGCAACTTTCTTGGTCGTTTTCTTGACAGCGGCTTTTGCCGCTGTCTTGGTTGTTTTCTTGGCGACTTTTTTTGCAGCGGTTTTTTTCGCAACCTTTTTCGTTGCGCGTCTGCTGCCGCCGCTATCTTCTTTCGCCGCCAGCAACGATACCGCTTCTTCCAATGTGATTGTTTGCGGGTCGAATGCGGCGGTCACAGTGGCATTGACGCCATTATGTTTGACATAGGGGCCGTAGCGGCCACTATACAATTCCACGGGCTCATCGTCATCGGGGTGTTTGCCGAGCGTGCGCAACGGCGCAGTCGTACGTGTGCGTTTTCCTTTACCATCACCTTCCGCGCGCGCTTCAAATTCAAAACCGATTTTGCCATCTGCTTGCACCACAAGATACGCCGAAAACGGGCGACGTGTTCGCGCCGAGACGAATTGCAGCAGATCCGTTTTCTTTTCTTTCAATAGTTTTTCGATCTGCTCGTGGGTAATTTCGCGTTGCAGGATCATTTTACCAGTGCGGAAATCGCAGGTTTTTTCTGCGCCAACGGCGTTTTCGCAAATATAAGCATTGCCGCGTTCGTAAACATTGCCGCCGCATTTCGGACATTTGCCCAATGGCGTCTGGTCGCTGAAATCGACAGGTTTATCCGAATCACCATTGCCGTTTTCAAAGTCAAATACGACTTCGTTATTGGCATTCAATATGATGCGTGCTGAAAAGGGACGTCCCTGACGGCTACGGAAACCGTCGAGCGGACCGATCTCGCGCGTTTTGAGCAGAATGTCCGCCTCGATGGGTTCTAGCTGTCGCCCCGCCATGATTTTCCAGAAACCGAAATCGCAATCGGGATTGACACACTGGAACTTCTTGTATTTTTCGTGCACTTCGTTGCCGCATTTGGGGCAGGGCTCGTGCAGAGTGGCAAAGTCGCCGGGGATGGTGTCGCTTTCGTAGTTTTTCGCCTGCGCAACGATACGCTGTGTCATTTTGACGATATCGCGCATGAATGCTTTGCGGTCGGACTGACCGCGCTCGATTTCGCCAAGTTTGTATTCCCACTCGGCGGTCAGTTCCGGCGAAAAAAGTTCGGGAATGCCGAGCCCATGCAGCAGCGTCATCAGTGAAAAGGCTTTGGCGGTCGGAACCAATTCCTTGCCTTCGCGGTAGACATAACGTTCGAGAATCAAACCTTCGATGATTTGCGCGCGCGTTGCCGGCGTGCCCAAACCTTTTTCGCGCATCGCAGCGCGTAATTCTTCGTCTTCGATGGTTTTGCCCGCGCCTTCCATCGCCGATAGCAAGGTAGCTTCCGAGAAGCGTGCAGGCGGGCGCGTGGTTAGCGCATTGATATCAACTTTTTCGGTATGCGCTTTTTCGCCTTTTTTCACTGAAACCAACGAGGCGTTGTCGTTCTGCGCTTCCTTGCCATACACGGCAAGATAACCAGGCTGTATTAATACTTTACCTTCGGTCTTGAACGCGTCATCACCGATTCGTGTAATGCGCGTGGTCAGCATGAATTCGGCGGCGGGATAAAAGATGGCCAAGAAACGGCGCACAACCATGTCGTACAACTTCGCTTCCAATTCGTTCAGCGTTTTCGGCGCGGATAGCGTGGGAATGATTGCGAAGTGGTCGGAAATTTTGCTGTTATCAAAAATACGTTTGTTGGCGCGTATCCATTTCTTCTGAGTGATTTCATCAGCAAACGCGGCGAACGCATCGCTGCCGCTCAGCATCTTCATCGTTTGTTTGACGGTCGGAATATAATCTTCCGGCAATGCCCGCGCATCAGTACGAGGGTAAGTCAATACCTTGTGTTTTTCATAAAGCGCCTGCGCCAGCGACAACGTCGTGCGTGCGGAAAAGCCGAAACGCGAGTTGGCCTCGCGCTGCAATGTGGTCAGGTCGTACAGTAGCGGCGCATTTTGTGTGGATGGTTTCGACTCTTCTTCGATAAGGGCTTTTTTGCCCGTGCAACGTTCGGCGATTTCCCGAGCTTTGAATTCGTTCCACAGACGTTCGGCACGCTGTTCGGGCGCGTCTTCGTTCTTGCGGAATTTTTCGTCAAACCAGCGCCCGGTGTATTCTCCTTCCGCGACCGAAAACGTGCCGATCAGTTCCCAATAGTTTTTCGGCACAAAGGCGCGAATTTTCTTTTCGCGCTCGACGAGAACCGCCAGTGTCGGCGTTTGCACGCGGCCGACGGTGGTCAACTGGAAACCGCCGGATTTGGAATTGAACGCAGTCATCGCGCGCGTACCGTTGATACCGACCAGCCAATCGGATTCCGAGCGGCAAGTGGCGGCATCGGCAAGTGGTTGCATGTTTTCGCCGCTACGCAGTTCTTCAAAGCCGTCGCGAATCGCCGTCGCGGTCATTGATTGCAGCCACAGGCGTTTGATCGGCTTCGTAGTTTTGGAAAAGTTGGCAATGTGGCGAAAAATCAGTTCGCCTTCACGCCCGGCATCGCAGGCGTTGATCAGTTCGCCGACATCTTTACGCTTGATGAGCTTGAGCAAAGTTTTGAGGCGATCTGCCGTCTTATTGATCGGTTTTAGTGCGAATTTGGTCGGAATTGCCGGTAAATGCGCGAAAGTCCATTTTCCGCGCTTGACCTCTTCTTCTTCGGGCATGCCGATTTCGAGCAGGTGCCCAACGGCCGACGATAGCACATATTCGTCGCTTTCATAATAATCGCCATGACGCTTGAAGCCGCCCAGCGCGCGTGAAATATCCGCTGCAACCGATGGTTTCTCAGCGATGATCAGACTTTTCATGATTCATTATAGGTTCGGATAATTGGCCTGTGGCTTTTGCCGCAAGTACGAAAAACAAGGGCTCTCTGGCGTGCGATAGTACGAAGGAAAACGCTACGAAGCAAGTTAATTCAATAAATTTTTGTTCAAGTCCATTGGAATTAACACGAAAATTCTTTGCGATTTATCAAAATTATCAAGCAAAAACAACATCTTGAATAATCGTTGCGGGATAGAAAACGCTGCGCAAAAGGTCGTTACGCATGAAGCCTTGAAGCGCAAGGAACCGTACTTATATGGGTAGTACTAGTTCAGAAATACAAAACAACAGGAGGCATTATGAATCATCAACAACATTTAGCGAAACGTGGGCAAGGTCATATGCTGTGGCAGGATCCGTTCAAAAACATGGACGATCTGTTGCGCGGTTTTTTCGTACAGCCGGTCGAATTTGATCAGGTGGTGGCGCAGAGTATCAAGATTGATATCCACGAAAAACCCGATCAATATGTGATTCACGCGGAAGTTCCAGGCGCGAAAAAAGAGAACATCGACGTTTTGGTGGAAGGTGGAGTGGTTTCGATCAGCGCCGAAACGAAGCACAGCAAAGAGAAAAAAGACGATGACAATAAAACACTTTATCGCGAACGTTTTTACGGCAAAATGCAGCGAACTCTGCAACTGCCGCATGATATCGATGAAAGCAAAGCCGAAGCGCATTATGAAGACGGCGTGTTGGTTTTGACGCTGCCGAAAAAAGCGCCGGATGTACAGAAAAAAATAGCGATCAAATAATTCTCTCCAACGATGAAAAAGCGCGCCATCGGGCGCGCTTTTTTTGCGGATTGTCGTTAAGGCGTTCTAAAAACGCCACACAATCGTTTTTCAAATCATCAGCACCATCAGATAGGCACCAAACAAAGCCAGATGCGCTGCCCCGTTGAGCGCGTTGGTTTTGCCGGTCGAGAACGAATTTTGTGCCAGCAATAGCGCACATAGCAAAATGACGATGTTGGCTGTGGACAAACCGAACACCAGCTCTTTTCCGGTGAGTAGTGCGATCAGTGTTACCGCAGGTACCGTCAGCGAAATGGTTGCCAGCACCGAGCCCAAATATAGATTGATGGCGCGCTGTAGTTTATTGCGCAGCACCGATTGCAATGCGCCCAAGCCTTCCGGCGACAGCACCAGAAGCGCGACCAGAAAACCGGTCACTTGAGCGGGTGCGTTCATCGCTGACAACAGTTTATCGAGAGGCATCGCGTTGAGCTTGGTTAGCGCGACCACGAAAATAAGGTGACCAATCAACCAAGTCGTATGCCAGATATTGCCGTGCGCCGAAGGCTTGCCATGATGGTCAGTGGGGTCTTCGTCCTCATGTTCGTACACGAAAAGTGATTGGTGCGTGCGCGTCTGAATGATCAGAAAAACGCCGTACATTGCCGCTGAAATCACCGACACCATGATTTTTTGCCCGGCGGTGAACGTGCCTTGATCGCTGATAGCAGAAGGCAATACGAGAACGATGAACGCCAGTGGAAGAATACCGGTCAAATACTGTTTGGCGCTGCCCAGATTAAACGATTGCGTAGCAAACTTGCGCCCGCCGAGCAAAAGCGAAACGCCAATAAGGCCCGCCATTACAATCATGATGACTGAGTACAGCGTATCGCGCATCAGTGTTGGGCCTGCATCGCCGCTCATCATCAACGCCGAAATCAGACTGACTTCAAGCACCGTGATGGAAAGCGTCAGCACCAGCGAACCATATGGTTCGCCGAGACGGTGGGCGAGCACGTCGGCGTGGCGCACGACACTGAACGCGCTGTACACAATCGCCGCCAGCGCCAGCAGGTTGATCACCGCAATCAGCGCAAAGTATTCGGTATTGCGGAAAAAAAGCAGAATCAATAACGCCGGAATGGCGAGGAAAAGCGAATATTCTTTATGTCTGGTATGCGTTTGAGCCATCCATGTCCTCCTGTTGAAGGGCGTTATTATGCCGCAAGAACGGTTCGCTGAAAGCGGGTGTTGACGATATTTTTCAGATGGATATAAGGAAGGTTTTTGGAGGAGTTAGCGGATTGGTAAACGTCGCCGCGAAACTTTTTCCGTCCAATCGCCTTCAATCGGGCGGTGGTTTTTCATGGAATGAAGCAATACGTCTGGTGCGTTTTCGACATGCAGCATGCGAACGTGTTCTTCCAGCACGAACCCCTGCTTTACCAGATGATGCATCATGGTCAGCAGCGGATCGAAGAAACCTGCCACATTGAGCAGACCGATCGGTTTGCGGTGAATATGCAGTTGCGCCCAGGTGATGATCTCGAACAGTTCGTCGAGCGTGCCAAAGCCGCCCGGGAGCGCGACAAAACCGTCCGCTTTTTCTTCCATCAACGCTTTGCGCTCGTGCATGGAATCGACAACGATCATCGTTTGTGCATCCGGGTGCGCCAATTCCTTTTCCGCCATGAAACTGGGAATGATGCCAAACGTGCTGCCATTGTTGGCGAGCACGGCGTCTGCAACCGCGCCCATCAGGCCGACCTGTCCGCCGCCCCAGATCAGTTCGATATGTTCTTGAGCTAAAGCGCGACCGAATTGGATAGCCGCTTCAACATACGCCGGATTCGCGCCATGTGCTGCGCCGCAGAAAACACAGAGAGATTTCATGATGGTTCTCGAAAGGGTAGATTGCCGTGATCAAGCAAGTATATCAATGGACAACATATTTTTTCTGTTTGACTGAAATGTCGGGCGGTATGCGCTTTTCTTCAAACGCATCGTAGCCCGGTTTCAATTGTTGCCAAAACGAATACCACGCGTTGTCTTTGTGCTGCGCCAATGCTTGATCGCTCAGATGAAACGGAAAGGCGTGAACATCGACCATCTTTTGTCCATTTCGCAAGGCTGCGTCGAGCAGCGCATAAATCTGTTCAATGTTGTCGTCGCCCATCGCGTAGCAGCCGATAGAAACGCAGCGACCATGTACCATCAACGCGCTGCCTGTACGCAGGTGCGCGCGGTCGTAAGCGTTGGGATAGCCGAGGTCAAAAGAAAGATGGTAACTGCTGTAAGGGTTCATCCGCTGCGCGTTGACATGGTAAAACCCTTCGGGCGCTTGTTCATCACCTTTGCGGAGTTTGGGGCCGAGCTTCCCCGAAAAATAACAGATCGGGTATTCGCGGATAAAACAAAACGATCATCACTCCCACGCACCCAGGCTTCCAATGTTTTTTCCTGCTTGAAAATGCGCAGAAAAACCGGCGCGCCCAGCGTCAGATTTTTTTGCGCCAGTGCCTGTTGCAATTCGGGCGTGACACGCTTGATTGCATCAAGCGAACGTTTCGATTGCGGAAGTTGCGCGGATACAGAGGAAAGTGTCAGCGCGAACAGAAAAGCGTACACGAATGCAAATAATGCCCAACGCGGCAGTCTAACCGAGGCGAGTATCCCAGTTTTCCGTTTCATGGTTTTCCAGCCGGCGCGTAAACAATTTTTTCCAGGAATCCGATAGTTCGGGAAGCGCTGCCAGCGCGGATAAAAGTGCCGGATCCAGCAAACGATTGTCAATAACGGAAAGCACGCGCGCCAGCGTCCATGTCGGATTGGGACGCGCGACAAGTGTGAGTGCATCACCTGCTGCCATTTCACCTTCTTCGAGAACACGATAATACCAACCGGCTCTCCCGCAAGTTTGTACATCGCGCGCCATCGTTGAATGTTGGAAACGAACGTTCAGTGTTCGACACGGTTGGCGCCCTTGTGAAACCTGCAGCGTCACCGTGCCGATACGCACGATGTCACCGATACACAGATGTTCTTCGGTCATGCCAACGGTTGAAATGTTTTCACCGAACGCGCCGACTTGTTGCAACGCAGATGCGTCGGGTAGCAGTTGACGCCAGTACGCGTAATGATCGAAAGGGTAGTGATGCAGTGCTTTGTCGCGTCCGCCATGGTGTTTTTTGTCACCTTGATCATCACGGTATCGCCGAACGATAACGGTTGCACCGTGCCGGTCGACACCGCATCAACGGTGGCAAGAAAACGAATCGGCTCAACGTGACTCATGATTGTGTGTTTATCTTACGCGCGTGGTTGCGGCTTTTGCGTTTGGTAATACGCCCACATTTTTTTGAATACCTCGCCGGGAATGCCATTGCCGACAGGTTTGCCATCGAGCGAAGTAATGGCCAACACTTCTTTACCCGAAGACGTGAGCCACAACTCATCCGCGTTATCCACTTCGGCGCGGCTGATTGGGCGTTGCTTGACGGGGATGCCGAGCGTTGCCGCGAATTCGAGCACGGCATCAAACGAGATGCCCGGCAGGATGCAATGATCTTCAGGCGGTGCGATGATTACACTGTTTTTGACCACCATTACATTTGCGGTCGATCCTTCGGTGAGGAAACCATCGCGGAATAAAATCGTTTCAACGGCACCCGCCTCTGCGGAAATCTGACGTAGCAAAACGTTGCCCATCAATGAAATGGATTTGATGTTGCAACGCAACCAACGAAAGTCTTCCGCCGAAACACAGTCAACGCCGCGCTCGATTTCTTCCCGACTCGGCGACTTCAGTGGATTGCTCATCATGAAAATCGTCGGCGCGATACCTTTGGGGAACGGGTGATCACGCGGCGCAATACCGCGTGTGATGTGCAGATAAATCGCCTGTTGGTCGAAGTCAGCACGGTCGATCATCGTTTGAATGAGTGTTTGCCATTCGGCGCTTGTTTTCGGATTGGCAATGTGCACTGCCGCCAAGCTGTTTTCCAATCGCCGTAAGTGTTCCTTCATACGGAACGGTTGGCGGTGGAACACGGGGATAACCTCATAAACGCCATCGCCGAAAATAAAACCGCGATCAAGCACAGAAATTTTTGCTTGTGACAGCGGCAGAAATTCACCGTTCAAAAAAACAATGGGGTCGTGTGTCATGATGTTTTATTTCTTTATAACGATCAATTAAACTTCCTAGATTCAAGTACGAAGCGCAACGCGGTTAAATGGTCTCATAAAAAC
>DAISYG010000021.1:0-27441 GCA_036825435.1 Casimicrobiaceae bacterium
ATCCTCGGCCTGATCGGCGGTTCGGGCGTTTTCAGATTTATCAATAATTGTATCGTTTGATGTCAGGCAATTTTGTCCGATCGGCCTGACGCCTGCTTATATTAAAAAAATCCCATGGAAACTACTTTTGCCAAAGAAACGCTACCGGTCAGTTTAGAATCGGAGATGAAACATTCGTACCTCGATTATGCGATGAGCGTGATCGTGGGACGCGCTTTGCCTGATGTCCGGGATGGACTGAAGCCAGTGCATCGCCGGATCATGTATGCAATGTTCGACGAAGGTCTGCTGCACAACAAAAAATATTCGAAGTGCGCGGGCGTGGTCGGCGAGGTGTTGAAGAAATACCACCCGCACGGTGATTCATCGGTTTACGACGCGCTGGTGCGACTGGCGCAGAATTGGAACATGGCGCATCCGTTGGTGGACGGGCAGGGGAACTTCGGCTCAATCGACGGTGACCCGGCGGCGGCGTATCGTTACACCGAAGCGCGGCTGACGGCTTTTGCGGAATCGCTGCTGTCCGATATTCAGAAAAACACTGTTGACTTTGTGCCCAATTTCGATAATTCGACGGCAGAGCCCGAAGTGCTGCCGACGCGTGTGCCGAACCTGCTGCTGAACGGCAGCGCGGGCATCGCGGTGGGGATGGCGACCAATATTCCAACGCACAATCTCGGCGAAATCATCAGCGGGTGTCTGGCGCAATTGGAAAACCCGGATATTACTGTTGATGAACTAATGACGTACATTCCGGCGCCGGATTTCCCTACTGCTGGAATCATTTATGGTCTGGATGGCGTTCGTGAAGGATATCGTACCGGACGCGGTCGCGTTGTAATGCGCGCTCGTACACATGTTGAGGATTTGGAAAAAGGCAATCGTCAGGCGATCATCGTCGACGAAATCCCATACCAAGTGAACAAAGCCAATTTGTTGACGCGGATTGGCGAATTGGTACGCGAGAAAAAGCTGGAAGGTATTTCAGAACTGCGCGATGAATCTGATCGCACCGGTATGCGCGTCGTGATCGAGCTGAAGCGCGGCGAGATCCCCGAGATCGTTCTCAACAATCTTTACAAGATGACGCAGTTGCAGGACAGCTTCGGCATGAACATGGTGGCGTTGGTGGACGGGCAGCCGCGCTTGCTGAATCTCAAACAGTTCATCGAATATTTCCTGCTTCACCGCCGCGACGTCGTATCACGCCGGACGCGTTTTGAATTAAACAAAGCCAAAGATCGTGGCCATGTTCTCGAAGGCTTGGCGGTGGCGTTGTCGAATGTGGACGAAATCATCGCGATGATCAAATCATCGCCGACGCCGCCGGAAGCGAAAACCAAATTGATGGCGAAGGTATGGCGTTCGTCGGTGGTTGAAGAAATGCTCAAACGTGCCGATGCTGATGCCGCGCGCCCGGATGGGTTGTTGCCGGAGTTTGGCTGGCGTGAAGGTGGCTATCGTTTATCGGATGTTCAGGCGCAGGCAATTCTGGATTTGCGCTTGCAACGGTTGACCGGTCTGGAGCAAGACAAGATCACCGTCGAATATCGCGAGGTGATGACGCAGATTGTTGATCTGCTCGATATTCTGTCGCGCTCTGAACGCATCACGTCGATCATCACCGACGAACTGAACGAAATCAAACAGCAATACAGCATTCCGCGTCGTTCGGAAATCGTCGCGCATGGCGAAGATATTTCGATCGAAGATTTGATCACGCCGGAAGATATGGTCGTGACCTTATCGCACAGCGGTTATCTGAAGTCACAGCCGATTACCGAATACCGTGCGCAAAAACGCGGCGGTCGCGGCAAACAGGCGACGGCGACCAAAGAAAACGATTTCATTGAGCGCATGTTCATTGCCAATACGCACCATCATATTTTGTGCTTTTCCAACCGTGGTCGTGTGTATTGGCTGAAAGTTTATAACGTGCCGCAGGGCGGGCGTTCATCGCGCGGCAAACCGATTGTCAACTTGGTGCCGCTCGCCGATCGCGAAAAAATCACGGCGATTCTGCCGGTACCGGAGTTCGCGGAAAACCGCTACGTTTTCATGGCAACGGCGAAGGGTACCGTGAAGAAAACACGTCTTTCCGATTTTTCGCGCCCACGCGCGTCGGGCATTATTGCCGTCGATCTCGCGCCGGGCGATTATCTGATCGGTGCGGCGTTGACGGAAGGGAACAACGACGTAATGCTGTTCAGCTCCGGCGGCAAGGCGGTGCGCTTTGACGAAAATGATGTGCGTCCGATGGGGCGCTCCGCGAAAGGCGTGCGCGGCATGACGCTGGGTAAAGAGCAGAAAGTTATTGCGCTTCTGGTCGCTGAAGATGAAGAGCAATCGGTGTTGACCGCGACGGAAAACGGTTATGGTAAACGGACGCCGATCGTTGAATATACGCGCCACGGACGCGGCACCAAAGGCATGATCGCGATCCAGCAATCCGAGCGCAACGGACAGGTTGTGGTGGCGGCGCTGGTTCGCTCGCAGGACGAAGTGATGCTGATTTCGACCGGTGGTGTGCTGATTCGTACCAGTGTATCGTCAATCCGCGAGATGGGTAGATCCACACAGGGAGTAACGTTGATTAATCTCGGTGAAGATGAGAAACTGGCCGGTCTCGAACGAGTGGAAGAGCAGGACGAGGAATAACTTATTATTAGCGAAAGGAGTCATGATTATGCGTCCGTTTAACTTCAGTCCCGGTCCGGCGATGTTGCCGGAAGATGTCTTGAAAGAGGTTCAGGCCGACCTTCTGGACTGGAAAGGGCGTGGGCTGTCCGTCATCGAAATGACGCACCGCGGCGAAGACTTTCTCGGTATTGCCCATCAAGCGGACGCCGATTTGCGACGGCTGATTGGCATTCCTGACCATTACAAAATTCTTTTTCTTCAAGGCGGCGCGACGGGGCAAAATGCCGCCGTGCCGCTGAACTTGCTTGGCGACAAAACCACAGCGGATTATATCCACACCGGGCACTGGTCGAGCCGTTCGATTTCCGAAGCGGAAAAATACGGCAAAGTCAATATTGCCGCATCGGGCGAAAGCTCCGGTTTTTGGCATGTGCCGCCGCAAAGTGAATGGAAGTTATCCGCTGACCCGGCATACGTGCACATTTGCGCTAATGAAACCATCAGCGGCGTGGAATTTCAATTCACGCCGGATACCGGCAATATTCCGCTCGTCGCAGACATGTCATCGAACATTTTGTCGCGTCCCTTCGACATCAATCGTTTTGGTTTGATCTATGCCGGCGCACAAAAAAATATTGGTCCGACGGGCGTCACCGTGGTGATTGTTCGCGAGGATCTGATGGGCAAGGTCAAAAAGATTTGTCCGTCGATTATCGACTACACGCTCGAAGAAGAATACGAGTGGATGTACAACACACCGCCGACATTTCCGGTTTACGTTTCCGGTTTGGTGTTCGCGTGGTTGCTCAAGCAGGGCGGTTTGACGGCGATCGAGAAAGTCAATATTGCCAAAGCCGAAAAACTGTACGCGGAAATCGATCGTACTGATTTCTATACAAATAAAGTGCACAAGCAGGATCGTTCGCGAATGAACGTGACGTTCTTTTTGCCCAGCGAAGAACTGGATGACCGATTTGCTGCCGAGGCCAAAGAACATGGCTTGTTGAATCTGAAAGGGCACAAGATTGCGGGCGGAATCCGCGCATCGATTTACAACGCGATGCCGATGGAAGGCGTTGATAAACTGATCGAATTCATGCACGCATTCGAGAAAAAATACGGTTGATTTGAATGATTTTCAGAAGAAAAGCGCTTCGTTATGAAGCGCTTTTTTTATGGCGAATCGCAGAAAGATTGGATGCCTTGCGCGCACAACGATTCAGCAAGAAAAATCACTTCTTCGTGTGCAAAAAATGCGGCGAGTGCTTGCGCGCGTGTCGCGCCGATGCCGGGCAGCATTTGCCATTCGGCGGCGCTGCGTTGCTTCAATCGGTGAAAGGATGCGTCGCGCCAGATTTTATTGGGGATTTGCTTTGCCGCAGGCATTCCGAGTGCAGAGAGCCATTGCTTCAGTGATGCATCACGGGTTTTATTGAATTGTGTCATCCACAGCGTCGCTTTTTGATCGCCGACCAGCGGTGCGCGCTTGAGTTGCTCTTGCTCCAATGTTAAAAAAGCCGTTAAATGCGGCAGCAATCGGGCGTCGAGCAACGCTTGCCACGTGCCTTCGCCGAGGCCGCGCATGTTGAACGTTTTTCCGAGCCACTGCGCACGAGCGAGGTATTGTGGGCGACAAGATTCAGGTTCGGGACGCCAGCAACTGAGTTCGTGAAAATCATCGGGATTGGGTGCGACGACGGTGGCACGCTCGACACTTTGATGAACGACATGTTTGATATGCGGAATCGTGTGTCCGGCGAAGCGAACGCTGACGTGGTCACCCGGGCGCAGATCGAAACGTTGCCATTGTTTCAACGAGCCCAACGAAACGCGCGTAATCTTTCTGCCATTGATATGGACGGGTTTCACATCGGCGACCGGCGTGATTTTGCCAGTACGTCCTATGGGAAAAAGGATGCGAACAATTTCGGCAACGGCTTCCGGCTCAGGGTGTTTCCACGCGATTGCCCAAGAAGGCGGCACATCTTGCCAATGTTTCCCTGACGGGCGCACACTTTCGCGAATCACAATGCCATCCGTGGCAAAGAGCGCGTCATCTTGATGCCAACGTTTCTGATGAACCAAAATTTCCTCGACATTTTTCAAGAGTGTGGTGAATTCAGCCGTATCAAAGTTCCAAGTCGTGAGCTGTGCCAAACGCTCACGCATCGTCGCCATGTTTAGCGGCATTTCCCAGATGAAAATGGCGAGCGATTCCTGTTGTTCGGACGATAATTCTTTGGATGCCAGCGCACCTGCGGCATAACCGCGTGCGTTGCGAGCAGAATCGTGGATTTGTCGGTACGAGGAAAAGCGCTGATAAATTTCGCCCTGCAAAACGACATCTGATTTTTCGGCGATGGTTTTGGGAATCGCGCGAATCTTGAGCGCGTGATGCGTCCAATCCTGTCCGGCGTGACCGTCGCCGCGACTGATCATGTGTGCCAACCGTCCTTGACGGTAAATCAGCGAAACGGCAACGCCGTCAACTTTAGGTTGAATCCACAATTCTTTACCGGTGCGCAGTCGTGCGTCTGCCCATTGCTTGATTTCATCAATATCGCGATATTTGTTGAGACTGGTGTGCGGGACAGGATGTTGTGCGGTATAACGTTCACTGCGCACAAACGATTTTTTTTCGACAACAGAGTCAGGAAAACACTGCTTCCATCGTGTCAGTTTCGTTATTGTTTCATCGTAAACAACGTCGCTGACCAGAGAATGATGTTCTTCATGAAAGGCTTTGTCCCACGTGTCGATTGTTTTTTGCAAGCGCGTAATTTCCTGCTGTGCCTGCTGCTGCGACCAAGACGGACATTCGTGCGCCCATAACGGAACGCCGACCAAAACAAATATGAAAAAACAAATGCAACGCATCGCGGTCAATAATGAAACAGTCCATGAAAAAGATGGGCAACGCTGTCAAAACAGTTCAACAGCAGGCGCATTATGCCAAATGTTTTATGCGAATGCCTCATTCGGGATATTTATTTTTATATAGCGTTGTTGGAAAAACTGTTGCATAAAAAAATGATTTGTCGTCAAAAACCGCGTGGGCAAGGCAGGAATTGATATAGGTCAAAATATCCATGTGCTTGGCAAGTATGATTTACCTGCCTTGCAGTTTAATTGACATAAACAGTTTGGACGCGCAGGGGAGGAGAGAGAAATGAATATGTCAGGGATTTTGGTGGTTGCCAAGCCTGAGCGGTGTGAGGAAGTTGCACAGGCTCTGGCAGAGCTTCCGGGAATTGAGGTGTATCAGACAGACCCGGAAAGCGGCAAAATTGTCGTTGTTCAAGAAGCAGAGTCGATCGATAAAGAAGCTGATAGCGCGCGCAGGATTCAACAAATCCCGGGCGTGGTGTCGGTCAATATGGTTTATCACTACTTTGCGGATGACCCTTCGCTGAAATATCCTTCTGAGATGTCGGTATCACAGACTCATTGATCTGTTGTTAGTTAACCGCATCGTGCGCTTGCACGGTGTTTATTGTGTTCGAGAGGAGCTCACATGACCAGCTTATCACGCCGAGAATTTATGAAAAAAAGCATTGCCGCAACCACTGCGGCAACTGTCGGACTGCCGGTAACCAAAGCAGCATTGGCGCAAGCCAAGAGCGCGGAAGCCGGCTGGAAATGGGATAAAAGCGTATGCCGTTTCTGCGGCACCGGTTGCGGCGAACAGGTCGCAACATTCGAGGGCAAGATTGTTGCCATCAAGGGCGACCCCGATGCGCCAGTCAACCGCGGGTTGAACTGCATCAAGGGCTATTTCAATGGTCGTATTCTGTACGGCGAAGACCGCTTGACGCAGCCGCTGATGCGGATGAAGAACGGCAAGTTCGACAAAACCGGCGATTTTGTTCCGGTAAGCTGGGATCAGGCTTTCGATGAAATCACCGCACAATTCAAGCGGATCTACAAAGCAAAAGGACCTTCCGCCGTGGCGATGCTGGCTTCCGGTCAGTCACTGGTGCAGGAAGGCTACGTCGCATCGAAACTGATGAAAGGTGGTTTCCGTTCGAACAACCTCGACCCGAACGCGCGTCTGTGTATGGCGAGCGCGGTGGTGGGTTTCTATCAGACATTCGGTATCGACGAGCCGGCAAACTGCTACGATGATTTCGAATTGACCGACGTTAACGTGCTGTGGGGCAACAACATGGCCGAAGCGCACCCGATTTTGTGGTCGCGCGTCACTGATCATCGTCTTGCCGACAAGAACTCCCGCATTATCAACATCACGACGTATCGGAACATGTGCTCCGACATGGCGGATTTGGAAATCATCTTCAAGCCGAATACTGATCTGGCGATCTTGAACTACATCGCGCGCGAAATCGTCAAGCGCGATGCTGTCAATATGGACTTCGTCAATAAGCATTGCGTTTTCGCTACCGGTCCGGTTGATATCGGCTACGGCATGCGTCCGACCGACAAATTCGCGTTCCCGGCGGAAAAAGACACGCAAGCGCAGCAGTTGAAGCACACGATCGACAAATACGAAGCGATCGCGCAGCGCCGCAAAGAGGGCACGGTCGCTGAAACAATCAAAACGCCGCCAGACGCGCATTGGCAGATTTCCTATGAAGAGTTCAAGAAAGGTCTGGAGCCGTACACGCTCGACTTTGTTGCTGAACTGTCCAAGGGCGATCCTGATGAGTCATTGGATGCGTTCAAGAAAAAACTGAAAGAGTTGGCGGATTACTACGTCGCCGATCCGAAGAGAAAGATCATGTCGTTGTGGTGCATGGGCGTAAACCAGCACGTGCGCGGTGTGTGGGTCAATGAGCAGATTTACATGTTGCATCTGCTGCTTGGCAAACACGGCACGCCAGGTAATGGCGCGTTCTCGCTGACCGGTCAACCTTCTGCTTGTGGTACGGCACGCGAAGTCGGTACGTTCTGCCATCGCTTGCCTGCCGACATGCTGGTTGCGAATGGAAAACACCGTGAGCGTACGGAAAAACTGTGGAAGTTGCCGGCGAAAACGCTGAACCCGAAAGTGGGTACGGCGATCATGCCGGTGATGCGCGGTTTGGAAGATGGCTCGGTGAACTTCGTGTGGACGACAACCGTCAACGTTTGGCAATCAACGCCGAACACCAACCACTGGTTGAAAGCAGCGCGTAAGCCGGAAAACTTCATTGTGGTGGCGGATTCTTATCCAACGTTATCCGGTAAAGTCGCCGACGTCATTCTGCCCGCTGCGATGATCAATGAAAAATGGGGCGGTTACGGTAACGCCGAGCGCCGCATGCAGGTCTGGCGTCAGATGGTGAAAGCGCCGGGTCAAGCGCGTTCCGACGTCTGGATGATGCTCGAATTCTCGAAGCGTTTCACGCTCAAAGAAGTTTGGAGCGAACTGGATCTGCCGGGTCTGAAAGCGGAAGGTTTCCCGGATGGAAAACTGCCGAGCGTCCTCGACGAAGCCAAGAAGATGGGCTACAGCGAAGATTCGACTTTGTATGATGTGTTGTTTGCGCATGCCGACAACAAGAAATACAAGTGGCCGGGTGACCCGATCGCCAAAGGTGCCGACAACTCAACCTCTGAGATTTTGGGCGACGGTTGGTTCGTTGAAAAAGCGTTGTTCGAAGAGTATCGTCAATTCACGGTCGGACATCAGCACGATCTGGCATCCTTTGACGAATACTATGCCGATAACGTACGCGGTTTGCGTTGGCCGATCGTCAACGGCAAAGAGACCAAGTGGCGTTTCTCGGAAGGCTACGATCCGTATGTGAAGCAGGGCGAAGGCTACAACTTCTACGGCCCGCTGCTCAAAGCGACGGCAACCGGCGATCTGGACGGCGTCACGGATAAAACACCGAAACCGTTGCCGGGTAAAGCGAAGATCTTCTTCCGCCCATACGCTGCGTATCCTGAGCAACTGGACAAGAACTACGACCTCCAGTTGTGCACCGGACGTATCCTGGAGCACTGGCATACCGGCTCAATGACTCGTCGTGTTCCGGAACTGCACCGTGCCGCGCCTGCCGCTGTGTTGTATATGCATCCGGCAGACGCTCAGGCGCGTGGCCTGAAACATCAGGATCTGGCGTGGGTTGAAACCCGCCGTGGCAAGATCAAGATGATTCTGGATACGCAGGGACGCAACAAGATGCCCAAAGGCACGATCTTCGGCGCTTTCTTTGATGAAGGTGTTCAGGTGAACCAGTTGACGCTGGATGCAACGGATCCGTTGTCGCTTGAACCGGATTACAAGAAATCCGCTGCGAAAGTGTACAAAGTCTGATCCAAGCGAAAAAACGGGGTGCGCGCAGCGAAGGCTGCGCGCGTCTCGCGCTTCTGGGGCGAACACCGTAATAACTTTTAGGTTGGTTCTCCTTGGTGACAGGGGGAAGCTTGGGAGCAAGGTAGAGGGTTATGAGTGGAACTGATCGGCGGCAATTCCTGATCCGCAGCGCACAGATGACGGGCGCGGCGGCTTGTGTCGGCGTTGTTTGGTATGCGCTGGCGCGCAGTCAGGCGGAGGCGTCCGCGCACGCTTTGCGTCCTCCGGGCGCGTTGCCGGAAAAGGATTTCATGGCGCAGTGCCTGAAATGTGGTCAATGTGTGTTGGCTTGCCCATACGATACATTGAAACTGTCAACGGTCGCGGATGTTGCGCCGGTGGGTACGCCGTATTTCATCGCGCGCGAAATCCCCTGTGAAATGTGCGTCGATGTTCCATGCGTTCCCGTTTGTCCGTCCGGTGCGCTGGACAGGAACTTCACCGACATCACCAAAGCCCGTATGGGTTTGGCCGTGATCGACGAAGAAACCTGTCTGTCGTGGCGCGGCTTGCGTTGCGAAGTTTGCTATCGGGTTTGCCCGGTGCGGGATAAAGCGATTACCCTGAACATCGTGCATAACGAAGTGACCAATCGCCACGCCCGTTTCGAACCGGTGATCCACAGCGAACACTGCACCGGTTGCGGCAAGTGCGAACAAGCTTGTCCGACGGAAGAGTCTGCGATTCGCGTGTTGTGGCCGCAATTTGTTCAAGGCAAGTTGGGCGAGCACTACAGTCCGACCTTGGGCGAAGACTTCAAGACGCAGGATATCGGCAAAGGCACCGATCTCGCTAAAGAACTCAATCCGGGCGACAAGAAACAAGCTGCGCCGGGTGCGGGTTACTTTAACCGTCCTGAGGGTCGCGAAGGCATCATTCCGGGAGAAACGCCATGACCAAGAATCAAAAGGTGTCTTCACCGAAGAAAGAGCGCGGCCCGATCCGCCATTTTCAGATGCCCGAATCGTTGGGCGGCAAGTTGCATGTCTGGCGTTTTTTGATTGCGCGTCGTCTGGTGCAGATCTGTGTGCTGATTCTGTTCATCGGCACCGTGCATTGGGGCTGGACCTTGTTTCATCAACCGGTGTTATCGGGCGATCTGTCGTCGTCGCGTTTTCTGGGCGTGATTCCGCTGTCGGATCCGTTTGCCGTGCTGCAGGTCATGTTCAGTCGTCACTGGCCATACATGGACGCGCTGATTGGCGCGGCGATCATCCTGCTGTTCTATCTGTTGGTGGGTGGTCGGGTTTTCTGCTCGTGGGTGTGCCCGGTCAATATGGTAACGGATCTTTCCAATTGGCTACGTGAAAAGTTCGGCATTCGCAGCATGTTCATTGTGCCGCCGAAAACACGTTACTGGGGTTTGTTGCTGGCGTTGATTCTGTCGCTGATCATGGGCGTTGCCGCTTTTGAATGGGTGAGCCCAGTGGCGATCATGCATCGCGAACTGATCTACGGCATTGGCATCGGCTTTCTTGCCGTCTTGGGAATCTTCTTGTTTGATCTTTTGATCATGGCGCGCGGTTGGTGCGGACACCTCTGCCCCCTCGGCGCGTTTTGGTCGATCGTGGGTCGCGCGGGGCAAGTGCGCGTGGCTTTTGACGACGCAAGCTGCACACGATGCGGCGATTGCGTTCGAGCATGTCCGGAGCCGCTCGTGCTTAACTTCAAAGAAGCGGCGCAACACGGGATGGTACGTTTTGGGGAGTGTACCAACTGCGGCAAGTGCGTCGCGATTTGTCCTGAAAACAGTCTTTCATTTAATCTTCGTGCCTGTATTCGCAACAATGATTCGTCATCGCAATCAGCGCACGCTCCACATCCTGAACCGAGAGAGGAAAAATTATGAAACGTTTAGCTTTGATTGTTGCATCCAGTTTGGTGATTGGTTTGGTTGCTTGTGCAACTCAATCAATTCCTGATACCCAAATAGGTCTGTCGAAAGGCAGCGCTTTCGATTCGCAGACGCCGATGGCGTTTACGCGAGACGGTACGGGCGCGACCGGAGTGGCAGAAGCCGCCTACGGCATGCCGCCGCTGGTACCACACTCTGTTGAAGATTATCAGCCGATCACGCAAGACAAAAACATGTGCATCGCCTGTCATGATCGTCCGGGACAAACCAAGAAAGTGGGCGATCCGAATGATGCTACGCCGATCCCGCCGTCGCACTACGCGCAAGGCAAGGTATCGGGCGCATATTATTACTGCGAACTGTGCCACTCGCCTGCGGCGAATGTGCCTGATCTGGTGAAAAACACAGGGCCGAAGCCGAAGCGCTAATCCCAAGTTATATATCTCCTGATATATCCTCCTGCCGTCTCACGTTGATCGTGAGGCGGCATTTTTGTGCCTGTTTTACTCGGTAACGGTCATTGCGAAGCGAAGGAAACGGGAAAGCGAATCGATAATCTGACCATTCACAAATTTGGCGATAAACTACGTTTCCACCTCTGAATAGTCGAGCCAATGCAACTTGAACGCATTCTCCAATCGCAGGGTTTCGGCAGCCGCAAGCAATGCCGTCAACGCATCGCGGCGGGCGATGTTCGCATCAACGGTGACGTTTGCGATGATCCGCGCACCGAATGGAATCCCGAAGGGTTGCAGATCGAGATCGACGGCGCGGTGTGGCGTTATCGGGAAAAGGTGTATGTGGCGATGCACAAGCCAAAGGGTTATGAGTGCTCGCGCTGTCCACAGCACCATTCAAGCGTTTATGCGCTGCTGCCGGAGCCTTTGATCAACCGTGGGGTGCAGACAGTGGGCAGGCTGGACGCCGACACCACCGGTTTGCTGCTTTTTTCCGATGACGGCGATTTCATTCATGCGTTGACGTCGCCACGTCGCCATGTCGTCAAGCGCTACCGAGTTACATTGAAACATGAAGCCGATGATGCTTTGATTCAACATTTGCAAAACGGTGTGTTGTTGCGCGATGAAGCAATACCGATCAAAGCACTTTCCACAACGCTGCTTGATCCTCAAACCTTGTTATTGGAAATTGATCAGGGAAAATTCCACCAGGTGAAACGGATGGTTGCTGCTGCGGGCAATCGAGTGGCGGCGTTGCATCGTATTGCGGTGGGCGGGTTGGCGTTGACAGATGATTTTTCTTTGCCGGAGGGCGAATGGTGTTATCTGGACGCGATGCATCTTGACCGCCTTGGTTACAATGAATAAAAAAAGTGCTTACTATTGACAACATGAGTGAAGCAAAAAGGGTTATCTTTCACGGTAATCGGATTGTTTTGCATTGGAGCGGAAAATGAAAAAACAAGCAATCACTCGCGCGCTTTTTGATCAGGTGATGGTGCCTTGTTATGCGCCTGCCGATTTCGTGCCGGTACGCGGTCACGGCGCGCGGATTTGGGATCAGCAGGAGAGGATGTACATCGATTTCGCGGCGGGTGTGGCCGTGAATGCGCTCGGACATTGTCATCCGACGATGATCGCCGCGCTGGAAGAGCAAGCGAAAAAGCTCTGGCATGTTTCCAACTGGTTCACCAACGAACCGGCATTGCGTCTGGCGCAAAAGCTTGTTGATAACACGTTTGCCGATCGTGTTTTCTTCTGCAATTCGGGTGCCGAGGCCAACGAAGCGGCGCTGAAATTGGCGCGGCGTTATGCGCATGACCGCTTCGGCGCCGAAAAGGCGGAAGTGGTTTCCACGGTCAACTCGTTTCACGGCAGAACGCTGTTCACCGTCACGGCGGGTGGACAAAACAAATATTCGGCGGGATTCGGTCCCAAGCCCGGCGCGATTACGCATGTTCCATACAACGATATTCAGGCGCTCGAAAACTGCTTCGAAAAATATGGCGATAAGGTGTGCGCGTTGATCGTCGAAACGATTCAGGGTGAAGGCGGTGTGATTCCGGGCACGATGGAGTTTTTGCATATGGCGCAACACCTGTGCAACTGGCACAAGGCGCTGTTCATTCTCGATGAAGTACAAACCGGAATGGGGCGCACCGGCTCACTCTTTTCATACATGACGAAGGGGATCACACCCGATATCATGACCTCCGCCAAAGGGTTGGGCGGCGGTGTTCCCATCGGCGCGATGCTGACAACAGAAAAATTCGCATCCGCTTTTTCGCCGGGCGCACATGGTAGTACTTACGGAGGCAACCCGTTGGCGTGCGCGGTGGCGGGCGCGGTGTTTGACACCATCAATACGCCGGAATTTCTGGAAGGTGTGAACGACCGACACATGATGTTCATGGCAGGGCTGAGAAACATCAACAGCGACAAAAAATATTTCAAGGATATTCGCGGCGAAGGATTGCTGATCGGTTGCGAACTCAACGACGCGCTACATGGGCAGTCGCTGAAACTTGTCGATGCGGCGGTGCAGCAGCGTTTGCTATTGTTGGCTGCGGGACCGGACGTTGTGCGTATCGCGCCACCGCTCAACATCGCAGAAGAAGATGTGATCGAAGGCTTGTCGCGTCTGGAAAAAACGCTGAAAGCCAATACCTGAAACGATTACGGTGATGAAAAAAAATACTGAAACATTTCCTGAGGTCTGGTCGGCGCGGATAGGAACGCCGTTTGCCGTGCTCGGTATTCGCAGCAACGGCAGCCACATTACCAATATTGCGTTTCTGTCGCGGCAGCGCAAAGAGGCAGCTCCTGCCGACGCACTTAGCGAACGGGCAGCGCATGAAATTCTTCGCTATCTGGATGACCCGCACGCATCTTTTTCGGTACCGATCATGCCGCAGGGCACGGTTTTTCAACAGCGTGTCTGGCGCGCATTGCAGGAAATTCCCAGCGGTTCGGTATTGACCTACGGTGCTCTGGCAACGCAACTCAAAACCGCACCGCGCGCGGTTGGTGGTGCTTGCGGTGCGAATCCGATCGTGCTGATGATTCCTTGCCACCGCGTTGCCGGACAGCATTCATTGGGCGGCTTCATGAACGCGGAAGAAGGCGAGCCGTTGTGCATCAAACGTTGGTTGCTGACGCACGAAGGCGTGACCGCGGATGAGCTTGAGCGCTAACGCCTCGCTGTCTTCTCAAGAAATCGCATGCATTGACGCGTTCTGCGACCAACTCTGGTTGCAGGATGGCCTGGCGTCTGGATCGCTTAACGCTTATCGCGCCGATTTATCGTTGTTTGCGCGCTGGCTGCTCAAAGTAAACAAACGATTGCTCGACGTCGAGCGCGCCGACATTGAACGCTGGCTGGCGGAACAGTTCACCGACAACGCCAAGACATCATCCATCGCGCGACGTTTGTCGTCGTTGCGTCGTTTTTATCGGATGCAGCACGAACGTGGTCAAATGACGGAAGATCCGTCGGTGCATGTGCGTGCGCCGCGCCGTACGCAGCGGTTACCGAAAAATCTTTCGGAAGAACAGGTCGAGTGCCTGCTCCAAGCACCGGATACCGAAACAATATTGGGTTTGCGTGATCGTGCGATGCTGGAAACCTTGTACGCGACGGGTTTGCGTGTTTCCGAATTGGTCAATCTGAAATTCGCGCAAATCTCGCTGACGGATGGTGTGGTGCGCGTGCTGGGCAAAGGTAGCAAGGAGCGATTGGTGCCGCTCGGCGAAGAAGCGGTCAACTGGCTGAACCGTTATCTCAATGAAGCACGTGCGCAACTCGATCGCAATACGCGCAGCGACGTTCTGTTTTTGACTACACGTCACGGCGCGTTGACGCGGCAGGCGTTCTGGGCATTGATCAAGCGTTACGCGGTGCGTGCCGGAATTCCGCCCGGGCAGTTATCGCCGCATGTGTTGCGCCACGCGTTTGCCACGCATTTGTTGAATCACGGCGCGGATTTGCGCGTGGTGCAACTGTTGCTCGGTCACTCCGACATCACGACGACGACGATTTACACGCATGTAGCGCGTGAGCGTCTGAAAACGTTACACGCAAAGCACCATCCGCGAGGGTAATGATTGCCGACGCATGGCGCAATCCATTACAATAAAACACCGCCATAACGGCTCATGAGGAAACTTCGAAGAACGTCGCGGGCGAAAGCAGAGCGAATTCTGACACAGCATGGTTTTCGCGCAATGACGATTCAAACTTTCCGTAATAACAATGGATCTCATCCAAAGCATTATTATCATTGCCATCCTGATTCTGGTCAGCGCGTTTTTCTCGATGTCGGAAATATCGCTGTCGGCGGCGCGTCGTTTGCGCCTGCGGCAATGGGCGGATGAAGGAAACGTCAACGCGCAGAAGGTGTTGAATCTGCAGGACAGCCCGGGGCGTTTTTTCACCGTGGTGCAGATTGCGCTCAACGCCGTCGCGATTCTGGCGGGGATTCTCGGTGAATCGGCATTGACGCCCTATTATCAATCGTTGATCGGCTTTTTTTATCAGGGCACATATCTCGCCAATATCAGTTTTGGTTTTTCGTTCATCACGGTCGTCAGTGTTTTCATTCTTTTCGCCGACCTGATTCCGAAACGCATCGCGCTGCTGTATTCGGAAGCGATTTCGGTACGCGTTATTGTGCCGATGCTCTGGTGCATCGCGTTGTGTAGACCGCTGATCTGGTTCTTCAACGGATTGGCGAACAAGCTCTTCAAGTTTTTCGGCATTGCCGCTGCGCGCAAGAACGATATTACCTATGAAGACATTGCCGCGACGGTTGCGGCGGGCGCCGAGGCGGGCGTGGTGTTGAGAGATGAACAGCAATTGATCGAAAACGTGTTCGAGTTGGAAAGCCGTGCGGTGACGTCGGCGATGACGGTGCGCGAGAATGTTGTCTGGCTGCCGTCGTCAGCGGACAGCGATTTGATTCGCGAAATCGTCGGCGAAAACCCGCACGGCAAATTTTTGGTCTGTGAGCAGGAAATCGATCAAGTACTCGGCTATGTGGACACCACCGATTTGTTCGTGCATGTCTTGAACGAAAAACCCTTAACGCTAAAAACCGATGGTTTGGTGCGGCAGGCGTTGATCGTTCCCGACACCTTGAAACTTTTTGAAATTTTGCCGCGTTTCAAAAGCGCGAACGAAGACTTTGCAGTCATCCTGAATGAGTATGCGTTTGTGGTGGGCGTGATCACACTCAACGACGTGATGAGTACGCTGATGGGTGACCTGGTCAGCAGTGGCGAAGAAGCGCAGATCGTCAAGCGCGATGAAAATTCATGGTTGATCGATGGCATGACGCCGATCGATGATGTTCTGCGCGAGCTCGATATCGACGATTTTCCCGACCGTGATCACTATGACACGATCGCCGGTTTTGTCATTTACACGCTGCGCAAAATACCGAAACGCACGGATTTTGTCATGTATGAAGGGCATAAATTCGAGGTCATCGACGTCGATAATTTCAAGATTGACCAGCTTCTGGTGACGAAAGAAAAGCTGCCGGAAGCCGCACCGCCGAACAATGCTCAAAGCACCCATACTGAATAAGCGTTCCGTCATGGCGCGCGTCAATGTCATGCTCCTCAAGCTGAGGTAAAATCCGACTATTGTGATCATGTAAACGCATCTGCGTCTTATGAAGAATAATCGAACATTGGTTCTCGGTATCGGCAACCTCCTCTGGGCGGACGAAGGTTTTGGTGTGCGCGCCGTCGAAGCGCTTCATCAGGCTTATATTTTCCCTGACGACGTGACGCTGATGGATGGCGGCACGCAGGGGTTGAGCCTTTATCCGTACATTATGGCGGCATCACATGTGTTGGTGTTCGATGCCATCGCATTCAATCTTCCGCCAGCGACGCTGAAGGTGCTGCGCGATGAAGAAATTCCGCAATATTGCACGACGAAAGTATCGCCTCATCAGATTACGTTCAACGAAGTGCTCGCGCACGCACAATTGCTGGGTACGGTTCCGGACAAAATCACCGTGATCGGCGTGCAGCCGGAAGTGCTCGACGATTTCGGCGGCAGCCTGCGCGACGGCATCAAAGCGCGCATTCCCGAAGCGGTGCAGTTGGCAGTCGATGAATTGCGCCGTTGGAATGTGACGGTCACGCCGCGCCCTGCAGATGGAGTCGTGCCGCCGCTCAATGCGCAGGTATTGGATTTGTCGCGCTACGAAAACGAGCGCCCGGCAGAAGATGTCGCGTGCCGCTTCGGCGACCCGCGTTTTTTGGGAGGCTGATCATGTGTATCGGTATTCCCATGCAGGTGTGCGAAATGCAGGATTACTCCGCTTGGTGCGCGGAAAGCGAGACGAGCGAAAAAGTGCTGATTAACATGATGCTGGTCGGCAGTCAGCCGCCGCAAACATGGGTGCTGACTTTTCAAGGCTCGGCGTTGCGCGTGATGGACGAGCAGGAAGCATTGCAAGTACAGGCAGCGTTGACGGCGCTCGGTCAGGCGATGGCGGGAGATGTGTCACAAATTGATGTTCTGTTCGCTGATCTTGTCGATCGTGAGCCGCCGCTTCCCGAGCATTTACAACAGCAGGTGAAGAGCCATGACTGAACCTCATACGATACCGCCGCTGATCGCGCGTTTGCTCGAACATCCGCGCGCGTTTGAAGTGACTGCAGAAAATTTCGAGCAGACGCACAAAAGCGCCGGTTCGCTGATGCTGTTTTTCACCGAAGATCCGTTGCGCTACAAAGAAACGCTTGATTTCGCCGTTGTCGCCGGTGAAGTTCTCAATACGTTTTCAGAGTCACACACGCTACGCCTCGGCGTTCTGCTGCCAGAAGCGGCGCGCGCATTGCAGCCGCGTTATGGTTTCAAACAATGGCCGGCATTCGTGCTGTTGCGAGAAGGCTTGTATCTGGGCGCGATTGAAGGGATGCGCACCTGGGAGAAATTCGTTGCTGAAATCACGAAGCTGCTAGGCACCGAACCGAGCAGGCCGCCGACCATTGGCGTTTCGGTTCAGCAAGGCGGCGATACCTGTCATTAAAGCCAATATTGGTTCAACGATCATGAAACCTGTTTCCATTCCCATTTCCGCAGCGCCGGGTGATACACAGCATCAGGATGACGAACTGCAATTTGTCGAAATGCCGCGCGGCATGATGACATTTTCGATGCCCGATGTTCCCGAACACGCTGATGCGACAACATTGCTCGACGCTTGCCGTGTTTTGCAAACGCTTCTGACAGCAGTCGAAAACTGGGCATTCTCCGAACGCGCGGCGGGGCCACGCTGCGATATTTTCGACTTGTCGCAGGAAGTGTTGGATGTTTTGAATGGTGTATTGGGCGAAGGAGAAGTCAGCGCGCGTGTTGAAGACGCACAAAGCGGACGCAATATCAGCGTGCAAGAATCGGTGTTTCCCGGACTGTGGCGCGTGCGTGAATTCGATGCCGCCGGTCAGGAAACAGCACATTGGATTGAAGCGGGCGCGATGCCGCGTGTCGTAGTGGAGAGCGCGCAACAATCGTCTGCTCCTGATTTTCCGACGATCACGTTGCCGGATGAAACGATGAACGCCGCTGCTCTTTTCGTCGAAATGAACGAGCAATTGAAAAAGTTCGACCCTGATGCGGCAGCTTATGTGATCAATTTGACGTTGTTGCCACTGAATCCCGCGGATTACGATGCGTTGTTGCTGGCGCTGCCGGTCGGTCCGGTGGCGATCATGTCGCGCGGTTTTGGCAGTTGCAAGGTGTCTTCCACCGGCGTCCGTCATATCTGGCGTGTTCAACATTTCAACAATAAAAACCATTTGATTCTGAATACGCTGACGATCACCGAGTGCCCGCGTGAAGTGTGTGCGGCGCAGGAAGACATCGACGATATGAAGGAGCGTCTGGCAGATTTGTTGGCGTGGATGCGCGACTGCGCGCAAGATCAACAGGTGCAATGAAGCGGATGATGGATTCGGATAAAAAAACCGCAGCGGGCGCGATGACCAAGATGGAGTGCAAGGTGTGCTGGTACGTTTACGACCCCGAGGTCGGCGACGAAGAATGGCAGATTCCACCGGGTATTCCTTTTGATGAACTGCCGGAGCATTGGACATGCCCACTGTGCAGCGCGAGCAAAGATCAGTTTTTGGTCGTGCAGGAATGAGCCAACACCGTGACGGAGCAGCAAAAACCAATATTGCTTGATGACCCGTCGGCGCAGTTGTGTGCCGCGTTTCAAACGATTGAGCAAAAACGCATGCAGGGTTTACCGTTTCTGAATCCGGCGCTGCGCGTGGAAGCGATCGGGTTCCGCCCGTGGACGGATTTCTGGTTGGGTGTGATGTTGACGCCGTGGACAATGAATCTTTTTTTGACGCCGCGTGATCAAGCTCGGTGGCCGACGGTCAACTTGGGCGAGAAAATGCATTATGATTTTCCGGCGGGCGCGTATGATTTCATTGTTGCGCACGATGAAGAGGTTGGCGATTACATGATGTGTTCGTTGTTTTCGCCGGTGCAGCAGTTTGGCGACCATGAAACGGCGCGACTGACCGCGCAGTATGTGCTGGAAGCGCTGTTTACCAGTGACGCACCGGCAACGACCGGAGCAACGCCGCCGACTTTGCAGGAACGCATGGCTGCGCCGTTGTCCAAACGCGATTTTTTGCGCGGGCGTTTTTTGCGGAAAGAGCGCGATGAAGCGTGAACTCAAACTGACGTTGATGGTGTATCGCGGACGCGTTCATCGCGTTCACACCGAACTGCCGCGCGCCGATGTTCGCGCGTTGATGTGCGGGCGCAGTGTTGAAGAGGGCATGAATCTGTTGCCATCGGTGTTCAGCATTTGCACGCATGCGCATGCGGCAGCAGCGTGGGGCGCATTGATGGCGGCGGCAGGAGGCAGTGTCGATAAAAATATCAAGATGTTGCACACGCTGGCGGTGCAGGTTGAGACGGTGCAGGAAAGTTTGCGCTCGCTGACGTTCCAGCTTCCCGAAGAACTGCGCGACGTGGCGATGATGAGAAGTTTCGCGCAGGCGTGGCGTGAAAGCAATGCTTTTCTATCGCGTTTAAAACAAATCATTCAATCTGGTACGATTGAAACTCCTGATCACTACCGGACAGTGCTTGCATTGTGGGATGAATTTTGCGCCAATCATGTTTTTGGCGATGGTTCGGCGGTGTTTCTGGAAAAGGCGGCGCACACGCGCAGCTTGAGTGAGTTTCCGCCGACGCCGGTTTTGCAGTGGTTCCGTTGTCTGGCGCAGAACGCGCCGCTGTTGGGGCGAGCGATAATCAGTCCGTTGCCAAGCAAATATTATCGCAATGGTGTCCTCTCCTGGGAAGAATTGACTGCGCCGCCGTATGAAGCGAGTTGTTGGCTGCGCGTTGAGCAAGAGCCGTCGATGCGCTTTGTCACCGAACGCTTTGGTAATAATGTGGCGGCGCGCATTGCTGCGCGCATGGTCGATGTTGCGCGCACGCTGACGATTTTGTTTGGCGATTACGAAGGACAACACTGGATTCGCAGCTATCAGGCGGCGGAGCACTGCGGCGCAGTCGAGGTCAAATGCGCGCGCGGCGTATTGATGCACCGCGCACGTGTTGAAAACGGAGAGATTGTTGCTTACGATATTTGCTCGCCGACCGATTGGAATTTGCATGAAAAAGGCGCGCTGTTGACGTTGGTGGATGCTTCCGCGCAGGATCGTGATCGTTTGCATCGCCATGCGACATGGTTGGTGCAGGCGCTCGATCCGTGCGTGGCGTTCGATATCGAGATTGTCGGGGAATAACATGCACGAAATGTCATTGGCCAAAAGCATGTACGAAATTGTCGAAGAAACGGCACGCAAGAACAATGCACGCAAGGTGAAATCGGTACAGTTCGAATTGGGTGCGCTGTCGCATGCGGAAGCGGATGCGTTGTCGTTTGCGCTTGAAGTGGTGACACACGGCACCATCGCCGAAGGTGCGCGCTTTGATATTGTGCGCGTGCCGGGCAAAGCGTGGTGCATGCCGTGTGGTCATACGGTCGATTTACCGCAACTTGGCGCACCATGCCCGGATTGCGGCAGCTATCAATTGGCGGTGACGCAGGGCGACGAAATGCGCATTGCGTCCATTGAGATTATTTAAAGGAGAAGAACATGTGTTCCACCTGCGGTTGCGGCGAAGGCGATGTGCGGATTGATGGTGTTTCGCAGCACGACCACGAACATGCGCATGAACATACGCACGACCATGTGCACGGCGATCATCATCACAGTCACGCGCATACTCATGCACACAGTCATCCGCATCATCACCAACACGAATGCGGTCATGACCACGAGCATGGTCATGATCATAATCACGGGCATCACCATGAACACCTTCACGAATGTTGTCACAACCATCATCATGATCACAAACATTCATCGCAAAATGATACGCCGCGCATGGTCGATGTTGAGCGGAATTTGCTCGAACGCAACGATGCGCTGGCGCAGGAAAATCGCAAACTGTTCGCAGAGCGTGCGCTGTTTGTTTTGAATTTGGTATCCAGTCCGGGTTCTGGCAAGACGACGCTGCTGGTGAAAACGATTGAGATGCTGAAAAAAACGTTGCCGTGCGCAGTGATCGAAGGCGACCAACAAACACAGAACGACGCAGATCGGATTCGCGCCACCGGCATTCCATCGGTGCAAATCAATACCGGCAAGGGTTGCCATCTGGATGCGCGCATGGTGCGCAACGCGATGGATAAGTTGCCATCGCTGTCGCAAGGATTGTTGTTCATTGAGAACGTCGGCAATTTGGTGTGCCCTGCAGCGTTTGATTTGGGTGAAGCACACAAAGTTGCGATTCTTTCCGTTACTGAAGGAACGGACAAGCCGCAAAAATACCCGGATATGTTTCACGAAGCCGATGTATTGCTGATCAATAAAATCGATTTGTTGCCTTATGTCGATTTTGATATTGAGCAAGCGACAGCGTATGCGCGTCAAGTCAACCCGAACATTACCGTGATGCGTGTTTCAGCAACGACGGGCGAAGGCATGGCAGCATGGCAGGAATGGTTGACGACACATGCGGCAAAAATGCAGCAAGCGCGCAATAATGAAATTGATGCATTGCGCCAACGCATCGCCGAACTCGAAGCGCGTCTTGCCCAATAATTGTTTTGTTGCATAACCCGCGCAGCGATAAACACATGACTGAACAGGAAGTAGTCGCTGCACGTTTGCGGGTGCGTGGCATTGTTCAGGGCGTCGGGTTTCGCCCCTTCGTGCACACACTCGCCGAACGCATGAATTTATCCGGTTGGGTGCGCAACGATGTTGCCGGTGTGCTGATCGAAGTTCAAGGTAGCAAAACAGCATTGGCTCAATTCATTGAACGTCTGAAAAACGAATCGCCGCGTTTGGCGCGCGTTGATGATATTGCGTGCAAAAAAATTGCCGTGGATGCGACGCGGCGACATTTTTCGATCATTTCCAGCGAGCGCGATGGTCATTTGACAACCATGATTGGTGCAGACAGTGCGATTTGCGACGACTGCCTGCAAGAAATGCTGACGCCGAGCGACCGACGTTATCGCTATCCATTCATCAACTGCACACACTGTGGTCCGCGTTATACCTTGGTGCGCTCGTTGCCGTATGATCGTGCGACGACCAGCATGTCAGTCTTTACACAATGTCCGATGTGCCTCGCTGAATATCAGGCAATAAACAATCGCCGTTATCATGCCGAACCCAATGCCTGTCCGGTATGCGGTCCACAATTGCAATTGTGTGACACAAAAAAAACCAATATCGATGGTGATCCGATTGCTGAAACGATCAAGGCTTTGCAGCGTGGTGCGATTGTTGCCATGAAAGGCTTGGGTGGTTTTCATCTGGTATGCGACGCACGCAACCAGCGAGCGGTGGCGGAACTGCGACGACGCAAAGCACGCGACGCCAAACCATTCGCGGTGATGATGCTCAACGAAGCATCGACGCAACAATGGTGTATGGTCGGCGCAGAAGAAGCAGCATTGCTGAACAGCGTTGCGCGTCCCATCGTATTGCTCGATAAAAGAGTCGAAGTGGATAATGTGTTGCCCGATATTGCGTCGGGCATGAACACGTTGGGTGTGATGTTGCCTTATACGCCGATGCATTATTTGCTTTTTCACGAAGCATCGAATCGGCCGACGTCACCAGAATGGTTGCACCAACCGCATGATTTGCTTCTGGTGATGACGTCGGCGAATCCGGGCGGCGAGCCGTTGGTCATTGATAACGATGAAGCGTTGATTCGTTTGCATGACATTGCGGATTTGTGGTTGATGCACGATCGTGCAATCGTTTCGCGTTGTGATGACAGCGTGACACGCTTTATGCAAAAAGGTACACAGAAAACGCCATTGTTGATTCGCCGTGCGCGCGGCTATGTGCCTCAGGAAATAACGTTGGCGTGTTCGGAGGATGCACCATCGGTTCTGGCGACGGGTGGTTTTTTCAAAAACACGATTTGCCTCACGCGCGGCAATCGAGCATTTTTATCACCGCACATCGGCAGTCTTGATAATGCCGCGACGCGCCACGCATTCGACGCGATGATTGAACATTTCTTGCAGTTGTTGGCGGTGACGCCGCAGGCTGTAGTATGTGACGCACATCCCGATTTTTACAGCTCACATGCAGCAGCAGCGTGGGCAGAACATTTTTCCGTACCGCTGATCACCGCATCGCATCATCACGCACACATTGCGGCGGTGATGGCGGAGCATCATCTTGACGAACCAATATTGGGTTTGGCGTTCGATGGTATCGGCATGGGCGATGACGGTGAAGCGTGGGGTGGCGAGCTGTTGCGCGTTGATGGACAAACATGTACGCGACTCGGTCATCTTGCGCCTCTGTATCTGGCGGGTGGTGATCGCGCGGCGCGCGAACCGTGGCGGATGGCCGCCAGCGTGTTGGCGCAAACCTTGCCAGCGGAGAAAGTGGCGGCGGCGACTAACGAACGTTTTCCCGACGAGGCGGCAGCGCCAGCCGTTGCCGAATTATTGCTGCGCGCCAGACGTGGCGAAACCCATTATGCGCCGCGCACGACCAGCATGGGCAGAATGTTCGATGCGGCTGCGGGCGCGTTGCGGATTTGTGCGCACATGCACTATGAGGGGCAGGCGGCGATGTTGCTCGAAAGCCTTGCGCACCGTTATCATAGCCGCCATGGCGAGTTGCCGACTGTGTCGCTCTATCAAATCAGCAACGGTGTACTGAACATCAAACCGTTGCTGGCAATGTTGTTCGATATCAATGACGCCGAATACGGTGCAGCACTGTTTCACGGGACATTGATCGCGGCAGTGGTCGAGTGGTCGGCACAGGTTGCCACACGCGAAGCGCTGACGAAAATGGTTTGCGGTGGCGGCTGCTTCATGAATACGTTGTTGGCGGCTGGCGTGCAGTATGGTTTGATGCAACGAGGGCTTGATGTTTACCAAGCGCAGGCGGCGCCCGCCAATGATGGGGGGTTAAGCCTAGGGCAGGCGCTCATCGGTTTAAGAAGTCTCTGAAAAACTACTGCGCGAAGGCGATGCTGCGTTAGAATGCTTCTCAAAATGCTCATGTACCTCGTTGTACACTGCGCTTTTTCGCCGCATTCTGCCTTGCCTCGCCCTCGCTCGCGACATTTTTCAGAGGCTTCTTGGCATCAGTAAAACAAAAGTTAGTGGAAAACTTAGGAATTGATATGTGTTTGGCAATACCCGTACAAATATTGGCAATCAAGGACGGCGATCAAGCCGTCGTTGAATTGTCTGGCGTGCAGCGCGATATTTCATTGGCGCTGGTGGATAACGCATCGGTGGGCGATTATGTGATCGTGCATGTTGGCTATGCGTTATCGAAACTTGACCCGGAAGAAGCCCAAAAAACATTGCAAGCGATGGCAGAGTCCGGATTGTTGGCACAGGGGCAGGATGCATGAAATATATCGACGAATTTCGTGATGGCGCCTTGGCCGCGCAGATCGCACAAACGATTGCACAAGAAGCAAATTCGTCGCGCGCTTATCACCTGATGGAGTTTTGCGGTGGACACACACACGCGATTTCTCGTTATGGATTGAAAGATTTATTGCCCGACAACGTGCGCATGATCCATGGCCCCGGCTGCCCGGTGTGCGTGTTGCCGATAGGCCGGATCGATAGCGCCATTACATTGGCGCGTGATCATGATGTGACGCTGTGCACCTATGCGGACACAATGCGCGTGCCTGCCTCGCATGGTTCATCGTTGATCAAAGCCAAAGCCCAGGGAGCGGATATTCGTATGCTGTACTCGTGCGCAGATGCTCTGGCTTTGGCACAGAAGCATCCGGAAAAACAGGTGGTTTTCTTTGCGATCGGTTTTGAAACCACCACGCCGCCCACTGCCGTGATCATTCAGCAGGCCAGGGCGTTGGGGCTCAAAAACTTTTCGGTGTTCTGCAACCATGTATTAACGCCGCCAGCGATTGCACATATTCTGGAAGCGCCGGAATCGCAGGCTGCCAGGATTGATGGGTTCATCGGTCCCGCGCACGTTTCGACAGTGATCGGCAGCGCGGCCTACGAGCCGTTCGCCGAAAAATATCGCAAGCCCGTCGTGATTGCCGGTTTTGAACCACTTGATGTGATGCAGGCGATTCTGATGTTGGTGCGTCAACTCAATGAGGGCAGGGCGGAGATTGAAAACGAATTCACGCGGGCGGTCACCCGCGAGGGCAATCAAAAAGCGCAGGCATTGATGGAAGAAGTGTTTGAACTGCGCGATACCTTTGAATGGCGCGGGCTGGGTGAAATGCCGCGCAGCGCACGAAAGACTCGCACGACATACCGCGATTTCGATGCGGAGCAACGCTTCGAGATTCCATACCATCAGGTTGCAGACCACAAAGCCTGCGAATGTGGCGCGATCCTGCGCGGATTGAAAGAACCGGCAGACTGCAAGGTGTTCGGTACGGTATGCACCCCCGACAATCCTCTGGGGGCGTGCATGGTGTCATCCGAAGGCGCGTGTGCCGCGCATTACACCTATGGTCGTTTCCGTGATCACATTCATCGGGAAGCTGCACAACATGAACAATAAACGAAAAACTTATATTCGCCCATTGGATTTCAAGAATGGCCGTGTGGACATGACGCATGGCAGCGGCGGACGTGCATCGGCGCAGTTGATAGAAACGCTGTTTGCCGACGCATTCGATAATGACTACCTTCGCCAGCGTAATGATCAGGCGGTATTCGATGTCAACGCAGGGCGCATGGTGGTGTCCACCGACGCCCATGTTATCTCACCACTGTTTTTTCCCGGCGGCGATATCGGATGCCTGTCGGTACACGGCACGGTCAATGATGTGGCGATGTCAGGCGCCACCCCTCTGTATCTGGCGGCATCATTCATTCTCGAAGAGGGATTCCCGCTGGCGGATCTGAAGAAGATCGTTGAATCCATGGCCCGGGCGGCGCGTGAGGCCGATGTGCAGATCGTGACCGGTGATACCAAGGTTGTCGAGCAGGGCAAGGGCGATGGTGTATTCATCACCACCACCGGTATCGGCGCGGTGCCGCACGGTATCGACATTCGTGGTGATCGCGCGCGGCCAGGTGACGCAATATTGGTTAATGGCACGATTGGCGACCATGGTGTCGCGGTGATGGCGTTACGCGAAGAACTGTCGTTCAGCACCACATTGCAGTCGGATACCGCCGCATTGCATACGCTGGTGGCAGCGATGACAGAAGCCGTTCCAGACATCCATTGCCTACGTGACCCGACGCGCGGCGGGTTGGGAACAACACTCAACGAACTGGCGCAGCAATCCGGCTACGGCATGATGATTGACGAAACGGCACTGCCAATCAAGCCGGAAGTCAATGCGGCATGCGAATTTCTGGGCCTTGATCCGTTGTACGTCGCCAACGAAGGCAAACTGGTGGCGATCTGCGCGCAGGAAGACGCGGAAAAATTGTTGAACGCAATGCGCCAGCATCCCTTGGGCAAAGACGCAGCGATTATCGGCAAGGCGATTGCCGATGAACATTGTTTCGTGCAGATGAAGACTGCGTTTGGTGGTGGTCGTGTTGTGGATTGGTTGACGGGCGAGCAGTTGCCGCGGATTTGCTGAGGTCAGGGATCAGGTTTCAGGCATCAGGGGTCAGGTTTCAGGGATCAGAAAAACTCCGGGCTTCATACACACAATGAGGCATCGTAGGGGCGAAAAATTTTTCGCCCCTACAAGCCCCTACATCACCGAAGCGCAAAACGTTCCTTTCCCACCGCAACATTCGACTTCTCCACCACGACATCCAAAAAACTGCCGTCATTCCCGCGAGTAGTAGACGGGAATCCAGAAGCCAATACTCATCGCTTTCACGATGCGTTTTTCGCGGCGGATAACGCTGCGCTAATCCGCCCTATGGTTTTGTGTGAGCGAAGTACGGAGTTTTTCTGATTCCTGAACGCCACGTCGCTTCGCTCCTCGCAATGACATCCGTTTTTTGAATGTTTTGATGTAGCGCAACGTTTTGCGCTTGAGCGAAGTGTTGGAAAGTCTCCCTCGCCTGCCTGCGCGGGAATGACGGCAATGTTTTGGATGGTGTGGTGGGGATGGATATAGGGTGGATTAGCGAAGCGTTATCCACCATCAGCCTTTGCAGAAT